>CAZMHW010000113.1:7165-9149 GCA_964566105.1 uncultured Akkermansia sp. | reverse complement strand
AGTACACTAAATTATCTGACTATGCTCAGTGCAAAAACACAACTCATTTTTTGAATAAGGAAATGTGAAAGCACCGGGGCTTCGGCTCCGCTCAGCCACCGGTGCCTCGTACACCCAAAACAACGCAAATGATACTCGGCTCCGCTCAGGCACCGGGCTTCGGCTCCGCTCAGCCGCCGGTGCCTTATACGTGAGCGGAGTCGAAACGACCGGGGTACCGCATTCCTGCACTGAGCAAAGTCAAAAATACCGCTTTGATAAACTGATTTTTGTTAGTTTCGGTTCCTGGATCCCTCCGTAATTTTGGCCCGGAATTCAAGGCAATTAGTAATGTACATTTCAAAACAAATTTTATGAGCCGTATCAATTATACCAGCGCCGACGAGGCCCTTTCTTTTTTAAAAAAAGACGATAATGTTTTTATCCAAACAGCCTGCGCAGCGCCACAGCAATTAATTAACGCCATGGTGAACCGGGCGCACACTCTTTCCAACGTATCTATCTACCAGCTGCATACCGAAGGAACCGCCCCCTACTCTCAGCACAAACACAAAGGCGTATTTAACACCCATTGTTTTTTTGTCGGGTCCAACACCCGCCATGCGGTTAATTCGGCCAACGCCGATTACATTCCTATTTTCTTAAGTGAAATCCCACTGCTCTTCCGTCGCAAAATAATTCCGATCGACGTGGCGCTTCTGCACGTTTCTCCACCGGATAAAAATGGATATTGTAGTCTTGGTATCTCTGTGGACGTAGCCCTCTCCGTTATTGAAAATGCCAAACACCTCATTGCGCAGGTAAACCCCAACATGCCGCGCATTCATGGAGGCGGCTTTATTCACATCTCTAAATTTTCAGCGGTGGTGCAGGTAGAAGACGCGCTTCCCGAAATTGTGATTGGCGAAGCTGACGAAACCGACACCAAAATCGCGGACTATGTGGCGAGTCTGGTACAGGACGGTTCCACGTTACAAATGGGGATTGGAAAAATTCCCAATACCGTTTTAAGTAAACTCATTCACCACAAACAACTGGGCATTCACAGTGAAATGTTTTCTGATGGCGTGATCGATCTCATTGAAAGAGGCGTGATTACCGGTGAATTAAAAAAACGTCATCCTAAAAAAATCATTGGAGGTTTTATTTGCGGTACACGTAAACTGTATGATTACGTTGACGACAATCCTTTGTTTGAACTGCACGATGCCTCTTATGTGAACAGCACCACCACCATCATGCAAAACCCTAAAGTAACCGCCATCAATTCCGCGCTTGAGATTGATCTTACCGGACAGATCTGCGCGGATTCCATTGGTTTTCAATTGTACTCCGGCGTAGGTGGACAAATGGATTTTATGCGTGCTGCTTCCCTGTCGGAAGGCGGCCGCCCGATTATTGCCATGGCTTCCACCACTACCAAAGGAGAATCAAAAATTGTAAGCACACTCAAACGTGGTGCCGGTGTGGTAACTACACGCGCGCACGCGCATTACATCGTGACCGAATACGGTATTGCCAATTTATTCGGAAAAAACATCAAACAACGGATTTCGGAACTCATCAGCATTGCTCATCCCAACCACCGGGAAAGTTTAGCGAAAGAGGCTTTTGAGTTGTGGAATGTGAAGGTTGGCTAACCCATTTCCAACAAAATATAGCCAGCGCAAATTAGTTTAAAAGCGGTGTAACATTTTTTATATTTGCTACATGACCGAAACAGAAGAACTCACCGAAGTCAAGACCCTGCAAAGTGAAGAACGGCAAACCATTGTGCATTGCACGTGTGGCGATGATTATGCATTCCGGATCTGGCCCTCTACTTATCTGATAGAACATGGTACCGGCAAACAAGCTAAACTCATAACTGCCTTTAATATTTCTTTTGCCCCGCAATGGACTTTAAATGACGGAAAAGGATTCACCCTGATCTTTGAAGGACTCAGTAAAGACTGCGTGTCCTTTGACCTGAAAGAAATAATTC
>CAZMHW010000113.1:0-7155 GCA_964566105.1 uncultured Akkermansia sp. | reverse complement strand
CCACAGGAAGGCGGGTTTGAAGTGCATGGTATTCCGCGCAACAGTATGGACGTGTATCAGGTAAGATTTTAACTTGGTCTGCCAGCTAAAAAATATTACATTCATTAAAAATTAAATTATGCCGGCAAAACTCGTTACACTCACTACCTATACCTATGCTACGGAGGCCTATGTATTACTTGCCAAGCTGGAAGCGGAAGGGATCAAACATGTGCTGAAAAACGAACATCTGCTTGCCACGCAACAGTTTTTATCAAACGCTGTGGGTGGACTTGATGTGCAGGTAGAAGAACAGGATCTGGAGCGGGCGCGTGCCATTCTTACAGAACTGAATGCACAAACGGCCAGCGCTAAGGAAGCACCGGCCGGTATTGGCAAAGAGTTTGAAAAAGTGCTGGTGTATTGTCCGGAATGTGAATCCTCCAACGTCTATCGTAAAAAAACATCTTTCTTTTCGTTTGGAGCTAAAGAACACCTGTGTGCCGATTGCCAATACGCGTGGAAACAGTAAAACACTATTTACTCACGATCAGTCTGGCAGTACTCCGCTTTCCATTCTGGATCAACACCGCCACATAAGCCCCGGCGGCCTTATGCGACAAGTCAACAGGAATGCGGTAGTTGCCACTGTGCTGTGAAGGCACGTTAACCAGGTTGGTCATAAAATTCCCGGCCATATCAAAAATATCGAGACGCACATCTGAAGGAGTTGAAACCTTGTATTCAATAGTAAATACGCCATCCGAAGGATTTGGAAAAACACTGAGTCCGTTTTCAGGATTTAGGATGCGGGGAAATTTATCTGTATTCCCCACACGGCTCACAGCAGTGTCTCCGGGAACTTCGAGGGGACCGGACTCATTGATATCAGGGATGATGGTATCAAGGTTGAGATGATCCGGCATGCGGATCATACCTACTGTATGCAGCACTGCATCATCGATCTTCACCAGGGAATCTGTTGGGTCGGGAGGACAAGTTTTCACTTCACCTTGTAAAAGACTATCCGTTGGATCGGGAACAAATTCCACCTTGCCCATAATTTCAGGCACTACAACCACATCCCCACGCATCACCGGCTCGGTATCGGGGGGAACCACCAGCGTAGGGGTTTTAACAGGTGTAGTTTCAGTTAATACACTGTCAGGAGGTAGTATTTCTCCTTTCGTGGCGTTAAGATCCCATCCCGGAATGTTCGTATTCAGTTCAATCCCTTCTATTCTTTTCCCCTGAAAATCGTAACAACTCACCAGGCTGGTCCCAAAAACAAATAACAAAGCCATGGCAAAAACCTTGCGTGGTACAATATACCGTGACACCGAGGGTAAGTCAAACTTCAGAGGTCTGTTTACCTGCGTTTTCTTAAAATGTCCGCACACTTTTTGCCCAGCCTGTGCCAAAAGAAGATCGCGGATCTCCGCATCACTTTTTCCGCTGAAATCAATGACGGTTTTCTGGCAGGAACCACAAAACCTTCCCTGTCCGTTTGGCTGCATTCCTTCCCATGGCTCGTGGCAGGGATTAGGAATCTGGATGCTCATACCTTGTGTTTTCATACGCTTGTTTTTTATTGAGATGCAGCACATTTGTAATTCCATATTTTTTTTCAAACTTTTTTTATATGCCTCGCTAGATCCCACTCAAACGTGGAGGTAGTCAGTTTTTGCGACCAGTTATTTGAGATTCAGATCCACTTGCATAAAAACCCGGATGCTTCGCAACAGTTGCCATTCTTTTCCGTTTTAAAATAAAACCAAACTTCGTGTTATGAAAAATCTTGTTGTGCTTATGATACTGGCTATGCTAATGCAGGCTTGTCATTCCGGAAATAATCTTTCAACTTCCGAATCCACTATTATGTGCGCTGACTCCGTATATGTCATCCCGGGATCGGATCCATCTCCTCCTGCAATGTTGGAGATGGTGAAATTTGCACCTCCCTCAACAAAGGATGATGCCACTGAATCGGGTTCCGCTTCTTCCCGGCAGGCTGTGGAAAAAAGCAAAGCAAAGAAAATTATCAAGGACGGTAACCTCACCTTAAAAACAGAGAATATACAGATCTCAAAAAGGAAACTGGATAGTCTTCTTAAATCGGTGAATGCGTATTATGAAAATGAGGAATTCGATAATTATGAAACACGGAGCACGTTTAAGCTGAAGATAAGAGTCGCCAGTGAAAACTTCGATGTCTTATTGGGGAGCGCTCAAAAAGGAATTGGTGAGGTTACTTACAAATCGATAAACACAAGGGATGTAACGGCTGAGTATATCGACGGAGAGATTCGCCTGACCAGTAAAAAACTTTTTCGTAAACGCTACAACGAATTATTGTCCAAAGCGGGTAAAGTAGTGGATATTCTGGCAATTGAGGAAAATATCAGAGTTTTGCAGGAAGAAATAGAAAGTCAGGAAGGTCAATTAAAATATCTTGACGATCAGGTGAATTACAGTACCCTCGAGCTCCTGCTCTTCCAATTAAAAGAGCCTCAAAAACCAGCGACTCGGGAAAAAACCTTTTTTGAAAAAATAAGCTCAAGCCTCACAACTGGTAAAGACTCTTCGATAACCTTTCTATTGTGGTTAGTCTCACAGTGGCCGGTAGTGCTCTGTACCCTGTGCGCTGTGTTTATAATCAGGATTTATCTGAAAAAACGTGTGAAAAAATCGTAGTTTTTTGGTTGTACAACTACTGTTCCTCATACTCAAACGGTTGACAGTTTTTTTACGTGATCATTGTAGCTTAAGTATTTGAAGACTTCGTACATAACGCTTAAATTTACAAAAACCAACTACTATGAAATACAAACTGCTTATACCAACCTTTCTGTTTCTGTTTCACTTAAACATCAACGCGCAATCCTCCACCACCGAAGAAAAATATCCCGAAACCATTGTCATTAAACTAATAGAAACCTTTTCATCCGGCATGATCAGTCCTGTTGGTTCACGTATGGTGACCATCAGCCCGGACAACAGTGTAGAAAGCAAAGCCCTGGAACGCGCAGATATTATTCATGGTGGTAAAGAAGAAGTGGAACAAAATCTCGTCAAACTCAGGATCGAACTTCAAAAATGGCATAACCTGGGCTTCCAGGTAAAGAGTATGGCTATGGCCTCTCCCAACGATTTCATTACTATCACCACCATTATTCTCACCAAAAACTAAAGTACTATGTCGCACCCCAAACCCAATTTTAATCGCATGTTGCAGGTCATCGACGAGGTATTTGCCACACGCAACGATCCCGATCAGATCCAGGTAAATCAGGACCAATTAAAAAAACTGCAGGCCATTCATCCCGCAACCTTATCGGAGCTTGCGGATGAAAATGGCCCAATGGTGTGGGTATTGGTTATTCCTACTACAACAGCACTCATGACCGATTTTTTATCGGGAAGTATTTCCGAAAAACAGTTATTAGATAACACCCCGCCTGGCGTTACGTACGATTGTTTGTATTTATGTTCCGCTACCACACTTCCTGAAGCAAGAAAAGAAGGTTTGACAAAAAAAGTCTGCCTGGAAGCTATTGCAAAAATTTCAGAGCAGCACGCCATCCGCACCTTGTTCGTTTGGCCCTTCTCCCCTGAAGGCAGCGCCCTGGCTAATTCTCTGGCCCAGCAACTCCATCTTAATCTTTTTGTAAAAGACGCTTATTGACTTTAATTCTCATTTCACTAACTCAAATATATTTCTCACTCGCTCTGAAGAATTTTTTTCTAATTTTTAAAGAATTTAAATAAGTCTCGGGGGTATTGATTTTACTGGCATTTCGGAGCTATTTGAAATTTCTTTAGCAAAACAACTCATCCTTATTTCTAAAAATATTTTTTTGTGTGAGAAAAAAACATTTACATTTGCAGAAGTAAATACATAAATAAAAATGAAAACTAATTTTACATATCACCAAATCCCTTGTCAGATAGGCTTTTTGCCGGTAGGGGAACATATGGGGTCATGTTAAATGAAGTAATAAAAATAATTTAACCACAACCCCGGCCACACACCGGGGTTTTTTATTGATTAAAAAAATGAAACAACAGCACATACATATACTGTTTTTATATCCCGTACACGATGGATAACAGGAGATCTTATGTTCTATTTTTAAATAGACCCGGTCTCTTATGAGGGACCGGGTTTTTTTATGAAACTCTGTCGGATCGTCTAACAGGCAGGACACCGGAGTTTGAATCCGGGAATAATGGTTTGAATCCATTTCCGACAACTCATTATGAGACATAGCTCAATGGTAAGAGCTTTTGCCTTATACGCAAAAAGATGCGGGTTCAAGTCCCGCTGTCTCAACAAAGGAAACGTAGCAAAGGTGGTTTATGCGGCGATTTGAAAAACCGAAGATACAGGTTCGGCTCCTGTCGTTTCCACAAAAAATCGGGAAGTAGTTCAGTTGGCAGAACGCATGTCACGGCAAAAACCCAGTGGGTTTTTGAGCGAGCATAGTGCGATAGACTGAAGAAAATTTTAATACCCGACAACATGCTGAGATTAGTGTAAGGGTTAACACGATGGCTTGTGGCGCCATAAATGGTGGTTCGAAACCGCTATCTCAGCCTAAATTAAAATAAACAGGAACCGGGCCTTACAAGGATATCCCGGTTCCACAAAAAAAAGAAAGATGGAAAATACATTTTGGATAGAAGAACAATTTCTTCTCGTAGATAAGTTATTTGGCAACCAGGAATTTGCCGAAGGTAAACGCCTGCTGGAAGAAATTCTGGAACAGGAACCAGGTTTTGGAAAAGCCCATAACCACCTGGGTTGGTTGTATTATGCCAAACTGGATGATTACGAAAAAGCCGCTTACCACTTGCAGTTGGCCATCAAATTCGCGGAACGTTATCCTGCACCGTATTTGAACTACATGTATTTGCTTAATTACCTGAACCGTCACCGCGAACTGGTGAAACACGCTGAGTTAGCTATGCAGACGGAAGGTGTAAGTAAATCCATCATTCAAAACGAACTCGGTAAGTCTTTTGAAATAAATGGCTTTTACAAAGAAGCGATAAAAGCATATCTGGAAGCCAAACGTTTTTCTTTGGATAAAAACGAGACTCAAATGATAGATGAAAATTTAGAGCGGGCGAAAAACAAAGCGACCTTGTTCTCTAAAAAATTCTTCGCGTTTTAAATAACTTAGAGCAACTAAGTCCCGGTGATTTTTGCCGGGACTTATTACACTGTGTAGCAAACGCAGTTAAATTCCTTATTTTTAACACCAATTACAGATGCTGTTTATGCGCAACCTAAACATTTTATTCAAGGTCCTCTCTTACGGACTTATCCCCCTTATGATTTCCTGCTCAGAAGAAAAACCAACGATCCCCGAACAGGAAAAAGATTTTTGTGCGAGCATTCACCGCAATGATTCGCTGTCCTTATCCAAAGAACTGGAACCGGTAAAGGACCTTATGCAAAACAAAACGGGGGTGTATGTTCTGGAAGATGGAGATGGCGCCATGATAACACGTGCCTGGTTAAGTGAGTATGCAGAAAAAACCATGGACATACAGTACTTTATCTTTTCTATGGACAATGTGGGACTGATAGCCTGCGACTATATTGTACGCGCGGCTGACCGCGGCGTAAAGGTGCGCATACTTGTGGATGATATTATGGTGGAAGCCGGGCCACACGAAATTCTTACCCTTGATTCGCACGAAAATATCTCCATTAAAATTTACAATCCGGGGATTAATCTGGGTAAAAACATTGTACAAAAACTCCATGCATTTAAAAATGACTTTGTGGGTTCTAACCAACGCATGCACAATAAAACTTTTACTGTAGACGGCAAGGTAAGTATTACCGGAGGCCGCAACATTGCCGATGAATATTTTGATTACGATCACGAATACAATTTCCGCGACAGGGATGTACTTTTGTTGGGAAAAACCTGCAAAGATATTCAACGATCGTTTGAAACCTTCTGGAACGACAGCCTCAGTATTCCGGTTACATCTATTCTATCATCTGAAGGAGAAGATTTTAACCGTAAGGACAAATTCGAACGCCTGCACCAATATGCCTGCAATCCCTCTAACTTCTGGCCGCAGGTGCGCGAAAAAATAAAACTCCTGCCTTCTGCATTTCGTGACATCCAAAAATCAGGCGCGTTGGTATGGACAGACAGTGTACGTTTTGTATCAGACATTCCCGGCAAATTCGACAAAACACATGTTGCGCTTCCCACAACGGGAACTACTTTTAACCTCATCGCGCTTATTAAATCCGCAAAAAGATCCATCGACATTCAGTCACCGTATTTGATAACCACGGCATTGGGGGAACAGTTATTCCGCGAAGCCGTTCAACGTGGTGTAAAAGTGCGCATCCTAACCAACAGTCTTGCTTCCACAGATAACCTGGAAGCCTTTGCAGGTTATCAGAAATGCCGGAAGAAGTTGCTGGCAACAGGTGTTTATATTTACGAATTCAGACCCGATGCCGCCAACCGTTATAAGATCATGACCGGTGCACTTCAAAAAAAATTAAACTTTGTACCCACGTTTGGGTTGCATGCCAAATCCATGGTTATAGACGGCGAGACCACAGTTGTTGGCACCTTCAACCTCGATCCCAGGAGCGCTTACCTGAACACCGAGTGTTTCGCAGTGATCAGTTCTTCGCAAGTTGCCGGCGGTGTGCTCAAAGGTATGGAAGAGGCCTTGCTTCCCGAAAATGCCTGGCAAACTACATCTGACAAAAATCCGGATGCGGAAGCCGGTAGAAAAAAACAACTTAAAACCTGGACCCGAAAAATAGTGCCAAAAGAGATTCTTTAATTCTTGTAAATACCTCTTTTAGAAATTTTGTCGCGATGCATCCATAGAAAAATTCCTGGCCCCAACGCGGCAAACATGTGTTTCAGGGAATGACCACTTATCCAAGTAACTTTTACATAAACAGAGTCGTCAAAAGTTTCAAATAATTTTGCGACTCCATAACTTAAAAGCACTAACCAAAAATAGTGTTTCCTGTTTCTGTTTGCCTTGTAAAGCAAGAGAATAATTGGAATAAGCAGCACAGGCAAAAACTGAATTAATACGTAAAATCTAAGGTCTTCCATTCCTCTTTCCGCAGTCATACGCCAATAAACGAGGGAGATAATTCCAAGCAACACTAATGGG
>CAZMHW010000112.1:0-9421 GCA_964566105.1 uncultured Akkermansia sp. | reverse complement strand
ATTTTCATTTTTAAAAATGTTAAATGAATGATGGTGTTTCTGATTAAAAGTAACGGGGTGATTTGATCTTTGTTTTATTATTGTAGACCAGGTCATACCGCAGCATTACCTCATGACTACCGGCATTGTATTTTGTTGTTTTGTTTGTTACAGAGAAGTCATAAGAATACCCCACGTAAAACTGAGGATTGATGTTAAACCCGATAAGCCCACCTATTGCGTCGTTGGTACGGTACATGGCTCCTAAATGAAGGGCTTCCTGAATGATGAACATAGCAGTAAGATCGGCCTGGAGTGGGGCAGCTTTCGTAGCTTTTACCAGAGCGGTTGGTTTCAATTGCAAGCCTTCGCTTAAATTAAACACTGCCCCAATAATTGTGAAATAGTGAAACTGTTCTTTGAGCAGACTTGATGTGCCGGAAGGATTTCCGTTAGCATCCACCTGGGAAGTACTTCCTACTTTGTTTTGCAGCATTTTTGGAACAGAAACACCTAAATAAAACCTCTCTCTGTAATAATACACGCCGGCTCCAAGATTAGGCGTGATGTTGTTGCTAATATTATAGCTATACGAAGAGGCGTCCTGAAGCGTGTTGCCGGTTTTTAACTGACTCAAATTAGCGCTCCACATATTCGCTCCCCCTTTAACACCAAAGGATAATTTGGATTTGGCATTCAGCTTAAGATGATAAGCAAGATCTACGTAGATCTGGTTGTTTTTTATCGGTCCGATTTTGTCGTTTACAAAAGAAATACCAAGACCCAGTTTTTCTCCAAAAATTGGCGTATGGGCTGTTCCGGTAATAGAAGTGGGAGCTCCGTCGAAACCCACCCATTGTTTGCGGGCTAAACCGGTTAAGGTTAATGCCCCACGACTGCCCGCATAGGCCGGATTCACGGCCAGGGTATTGTACATGTAGTGGGTGTACATGGGATCTTGTTGCGCCACTACCGAAACGGTGAGTGTGATGAAGACCGAACCGATGAGAAATTTTTTAAAGCTGTTCATGGTTTTATGTTTAATAAGGGAGCAAAACGTGTTTGCTCCCGTTGATTATTTATTTAATTAACGTTGTAAATAGATGTAACCTGTTTTGTTTTTAAATCCTTCTTTATTTGGTTCAAGAATATAGAAGTAGGTTCCAACAGGCAGATCTTCGCCACCTATGTAGATGCCTTCATTGTTTTTACCATTCCATTTTTTAGAATCGATGTCGGTTCCTTTTGCTTTGTAAACCAAATTACCCCAGCGGTTAAAGATCTGGAAGTTTGCATCAGGGAACCCTGAAATTCCGGTAATTTTCAACTCATCGTTTACCCCGTCGTTGTTAGGAGAGAAGATTTCCGGTACACTCAGGTCGCAAGGATCAGGATCTAAAATATTTACTACACCGTCATTATCGCAGTCTTCGGTGTAATTTTCAGTTCCACTTCCGTCACCTAATCCGTCACCATCGGTGTCAGTATCCAGATAGTTAGGGTTTCCGTCACCATCAGTATCAGCAGGTCCGTTGCCACCGCCGGTTTCTCCAAAAGTCAACGTGCCACCGCCTGTTCCTGGATTTGTATCCACCGGATCTTTAATACCGTCTCCGTCCGTATCGTTTCCATCTACGGTGCCGTTATTGTCAGCGTCTAAAGTTCCATTACCAGATTCAGTTACATCCGGAATTCCATCTCCGTCAGAATCAAGGTCGAGGTAATCCGCTATGCCATCACCATCGGTATCTTTAATAATTACCGGACCCGTATCTCCAAATACGCCTGTGTTTCCATCGGCAGGATCTTTGATGCCGTCTCCGTCTGTATCCGTTCCATCAACAACTCCGTCACCGTTAGTATCGAGTAAAGGATTGTTTTCAGTTACATCGTTAATGCCATCGTTATCAGAGTCCAGATCTTTGTAATCAGGAATTCCGTCCCCGTCGGTGTCTTTAATAATAACCGGCCCTGAATCTCCGAATGATCCATTATTACCGTCTGCAGGATCTTTGATGCCATCTCCATCCGTATCGGTTCCGTCAACAATACCGTCACCGTTAGTGTCGAGCAGTGGATTGTTTTCGGTAACATCGTTAATACCATCGTTGTCAGAATCCAGATCTTTGTAATCAGGAATTCCATCTCCGTCTGTGTCTTTAACAACAACAGGACCTGTATCGCCAAAGGTGCCTACATTGCCATCAGCAGGGTCTTTAATACCATCTCCATCTGTATCGGTTCCATCCACAATGCCATCACCGTTCGTATCCAGGAGGGGATTGTTTTCCGTTACGTCGTTAATTCCGTCATTATCAGAATCCAGATCTTTGTAGTCAGGCACACCATCTCCGTCGGTATCTTTAATCACAACAGGACCTGAATCTCCGAATGTTGCAGTGTTACCATCTGCCAGGTCTTTAATACCATCACCATCGGTATCGGTGCCATCTACAATGCCATCACCATTTTCGTCAAGAAGAGGATTATTCTCGGTGACATCATTAATTCCGTCGTTATCCGAATCTAAATCTTTATAATCAGGAACGCCGTCCTGGTCCGTGTCGCGTGGCACGTTTGTAAGCGTTCCACCGTTGTTGCTGTCTACGGTATCCACTAAACCATCTGCGTCTGTATCGGCGCCATCGGCAATACCATCTCCGTTAGCATCCAGAAGAGGATTAGTTTCCGTAATGTCATTCAAGCCATCGTTATCAGAATCCAGGTCCTGGAAGTTTGGATGTCCATCGCCATCAGTATCCGGGTTAGGTAAAAGTGTTCCGCCACTGGTATTGTCTACCTGATCAGGCCATCCATTGCTGCCAACTGGGCCATCTACTTTTCCGTCGTTATTTGTATCGTTGGCGGAAGTTCCACCAGCTTCTATCAGATCAGGAATGCCATCGTTGTCAGAATCCAGATCCAGTGAATCAGGAATGCCATCGTGATCTGTATCGCCACTGTTTGAAGCAGTAAGATTTTCAACTGTATCTAAAATACCATCGTTATCGTCGTCAACATCTGTGGTATTCGGAATGCCGTCGTTGTCTGAATCCAGTGCATCACGCCAGTCTCTTTCCGGAGTGGTGGGATTGTCAAGGTTCGGGAAGGAAGTTGGTGTTTGACCGTTAGTTGGATTAAGCGCTGTTGTATTCGCATCGTAACCATCGTCTAAACCATCGTTATCTGCGTCTGTATTTGTTGGCAGAGTGTTCGGCGTGTTGTCGTTGTTTGTATCCCATCCTTCCAGTGCATCCACAAACGAGTCATTATCCGAGTCCAGGTCGAGGAAATCTGCGTTGTCCGCGCCGTCTGTGTTTGTCGGAATTATACCTGAACCGCCAAAGGTGCTTGTGGCATCGTAAGCATTGTCAATCCCATCGTTGTCAGTATCCAGATTGGCAAGTGCTATATAAGCAGCAGTGGTCTGACCTTCAATGTTATCTACAATTCCGTCGTTGTCCGCATCAATATCTAAATAATTGGCGTTACCGTTGTTGTCTGTATTTACAAGAGGATTTCCACTACCACCAAACAGCGGATTGGTGTCCGCACTGGAAGCAATTCCGTCTCCATCGGCATCCGTTCCATCCGCCTGACCATTGTTATCGGCATCCGTTCCGTTATTTTCAATCACATCGGTAATACCGTCATTGTCACTATCAAGATCGAGGTAGTTTGGTTTTCCGTCTCCGTCGAAATTTACCGGGGCAGTGCTTGTACCGCCAAAGTTGTTGTTAGCATCTACTCCGGCAACGTTAATGATACCATCCTTGTCAGAATCGTTTCCGTCAATCATTCCGTCGTTATTTGTATCGAGGGAACTGTTTCCGTTTTCAACCACATCGGTAATACCGTCGTTGTCGCTGTCCAGATCTTTGGAGTTTATTTTACCGTCTCCATCTGTGTCGAGTGGTGCAATCACTACGGGGTTACTAGAGATGAGTACCTGACCTGAGTTATTTACAGTTGGTGTACCCGTACCAACAATACCATCACCATCGGGATCAGAACCTCCGTTTTCAGTTACATCCAAAATGCCGTCGTTGTCCGAATCCAGATCCAGGTAATCGGGAACGTCGTCACCATCTGTGTCCACTGTTCCTTCCGCACTATCTGAAATTCCATCGTTGTCATCGTCCAGATCATAGAGGTCGGCGATCGCGTCTCCGTCTGTATCTATCAACTCGATTTCTCTCCAGTCTCTGTCGCCACCTCCAGGTGCACCTACTTCCACATTAGGGAAGGATGCAGGGGTTTGTCCATTTGTTGGATTTACGGCTGTAGTGTTTGCGTCGAATCCATCGTCTAAGCCATCTGCATCTGCATCAACCAGAGAAGGCGTTTTTTCAGTGCCATTAATAACATCATTTCCATTGGTGTCCCAGCCTTCAATCACATCATTATTGTTGTCGTTGTCGGAATCGGCGTCGGTGTAATCTGCATTGTCAGACCCATCTGTATTGGCCGGATTGATACCTGCGGCACCAAAACCTATAATAGCATCGTAGCTGTTATCTACACCGTCGTTGTCTGTATCGCTATTCGATGGAGCTACATAAGTAGCGGTTGTTTGTCCTTCTATATTGTCTACAATACCATCTGCATCGGCATCGATGTCTGTATAATCGGACTTGGTGTCCGTGTCTGTATTAATTGCTGTATTGCCTGCGCCACCAAAAGTGGTGAAGGTGTCAGCGCTGGAAAGCAGACCGTCGTTATCGGTATCTGTTCCGTCAATCATTCCATCGTTGTTGGCGTCAGTTCCCTGATTTTCTTTTGTGTCAACAATTCCATCGTTGTCTGTATCTAAATCAAGGTAATTGGCTTTGCTGTCCGCGTCAAAATTTAAAGGCGCAGCGGCAGTTCCACCAAAAGTACTGTTTCCATCTACGCCTGTCGCGTTGATAATACCGTCATTGTCCGTGTCGGTACCGTCAATCATGCCATCGTTAGGCGTTGTGTCTAAAGAGAGCTGACCGTTTTCATTCAAGTCATTAAGACCATCGTTATCACTATCAAGATCAAGGTAATTAGCGATCGCGTCACTATCTGTATTTAGTGCCGTGGTGGAGGTACCTCCAAATCCCGTATTTGAATCCACACCAGCGAGGTTAATAATACCATCGCCATCCGTGTCAGTACCATTGAGGACACCATCGTTATTGGTATCCAGACTGCTGTTCCCATTTTCGCTTACGTCGTAAATACCGTCGTTATCGGAATCAAGGTCAGCATAATTGTTTTTTCCGTCAGAGTCTGTGTCTAAAGGCGAAGTACCAGTACCACCAAAAGAGCTGTTGTTATCCAGGGCTGCCACATTAACAATTCCATCGTTATCTGTGTCGGTTCCGTTCACTATTCCGTCGTTGTTGGTGTCTAGACTTCCTTTGCCATCTTCGGTCACATCATAAATGCCATCGTCATCACTGTCCAGATCAAGGTAATTTGGATTGCCTGTTCCATCTGTATTTGTGAGCGCCAAAGCTGTGCCTAAGACAGAACCGTTTAAATTATTTACTGGATCAACTGTATCAATTAAACCATCTGCATCCAGATCATTTAAGGAGCCCGATCCATATTTACCATCGTTATTTGAATCTGTACCACCCGCTTCAATTACATCAAAGATGCCATCGTTGTCTGAGTCGAGATCCAGGAAGTTGAGTTTTCCGTCTCCGTCCAAATCGTCAAGTGCCTGTGCAGTGCTTACTGGTGTGCCAGCTAATACTGTAGGAAGTCCATTTACATCAACGGAGGCTGACGTAATTAAACCAGTTCCCGCCAGACCGTTTCCATCGGGGTCGTTTCCGCCTGCTTCAATAATATCCGGAATACCATCGCCATCTGAATCTAAATCTTCACTGTTAGGGATCCCATCTAAATCAGCATCGCCGCTCCCTTCGGTCACATCCAGAATGCCGTCGTTGTCATCGTCAATATCAAAACCATCGGCTACTCCGTCTCCGTCATTATCGCCCAAATCACGCCAGTCTCTGTCTCCTCCAGGATTTTGAACGTCGGGGTGCGCTGTTGGCCCCTGACCTGCATTAGAGGCGTAACCACTGGTGGTATTGGTCGCATCTAAATCATAAATGTTTGCGAGTCCATCGTTGTCAGTGTCTGTCAGAAGGTCCATGATACCATCTGTTCCCGCAGCCAGTGTCTGGTTATTCAGAACGTCCACTTCAAGCACGTTTACAACCAAATTTTCCAACCAATCTCTGATTCCATCGTTGTCAGAGTCGGTATCCACATAGTCCGGAGCGCTACCACCGTCTGTATTCGCATAACCACTGGCAATACCGCTACTATTTACATCGTAACGGTTGTCAATACCATCGTTATCTGTGTCCGTGTTTGTTGGTAGAACAAAACCTAAGGTTGGAAGACCTTCGATCATATCGATAATACCATCATTGTCCGCATCAATATCCAGGTAGTTTTTAAGTCCGTCAAAATCACGATCCTGGTTAAATAAAGTGTTAATGGTAAAGCTCGGCGCCACGGGGTCTGTTAAGTCAGAAAGCCCATCTCCATCAGTATCGGTAATAGAAGTTCCTGTTCCAATGAGTCCGTCGTTTTCGCCATCGACTACATAAAATACTGCTTCAAAGTTATCGGGGATGCCATCGGCATCGCTGTCCAGATCAAGGTAGTTTGGTTTGCCGTCGTTGTCTTTATCTGCCAGCGTTAAAGGAGTTCCCGCATTGCTCGGATCAACTAAATTAGACCAGCCGTCATTGTCTGTGTCGCCAAACGTACCTTGTGAGGCAGAGCCTGTTCCGGAAACGTTATCAATCACACCATCGTTCTCGTCATCATTGTAAATTGTTGTATAGGCTGTATTTTCGGAGGCGTCTGTAATGCCGTCGTTATCTGAATCAATGTCCAGAAAGTTTGGAATAAGATCATTGTCTTTGTTTGGACTTGTAAGGGGGGTGCCTCCATTACTTGGGTCTGTTACATTCGACCAGCCGTCTCCGTCGGTATCTGCAAAGGCGCCGTTTCCTACAACGCCGTCGTTGTTGGTGTCAGTGCCGCCTGCCTCTATGGCATCCTGAAGACCATCGTTATCTGAATCGAGATCCAGATAATTCGCAAGAGCATCAGGATCGTTGTTTTTTGGCAGTAAGGCCGATCCACCGTAGGTTGTATTGGCATCAATGCTGCTTACATTTACAACACCATCTCCGTCTGTGTCGGTTCCATCAATTTTTCCATCGTTGTTCGTATCCAGGGAAGAGTTGCCGTTTTCAGCCAAATCTGTTACACCGTCATTGTCCGAATCAATGTCCAGATAGTTGGCTTTTGTATCTCCATCTTTATTTAAAGGGGTGGCTAATGTACCGCCAAATGATGTATTACTGTCTAGACCCGCCACGTTAATGATGCCATCACCGTCACTGTCGCTTCCATTCACTACGCCGTCGTTATTCGTATCTAATGCGCCCTTCCCATCTTCTACAACATCGTAAATACCGTCATTGTCACTGTCAAGGTCGAGGTAGTTGGCAACACCATCTGTATCAGTATCCAGTAAAGCCGAGCCGGTACCACCAAAAGTGGTGTTCGCGTCAATGCCCGCTGTGTTTACAAGTCCGTCGTTATCACTATCTGTTAATCCGTCGGTAGAATTTAAAGTGCCGTCGTTGTTTGTGTCCAATGCTCCAAATTCGGCTTCGGTAACATCAGAGATGCCATCGTTATCGCTGTCCAGATCGAGGTAATTCGCAAGGCCGTCCGTGTCCTGATCTTTTGGACTCGTTGCGGTTGCTCCAAAAGCGGAATTATTGTCTACGCCTGAAACGTTAACGATACCATCGTTATCGGTATCTGTGCCGTTTAACATGCCATCGTTGTTTGTGTCTAAAGCAGCAAAGCCTGCTTCGGCCACATCAAATAAACCATCGTTGTCACTGTCCAGGTCCAGGTAGTTTGGTTTACCATCACCATCTCTGTCGTTTGGAGCGGTTCCCGTACCCCCTTTAACACTGTTTGCGTCAATACCAGCTACGTTAGTAATTCCGTCCCCGTCAGTGTCTGTTCCGTTAAGCATACCATCGTTATCAGTATCCAGACTGGAGAATCCGGCTTCTGTTAAATCGGTAATACCGTCGTTATCGCTGTCAAGATCAATGTAATTTGGTTTTCCGTCGCCATCTGTATCTGACGGAGTGCTTAGATTAACGGGCACGGCAGCAACCAGTACCTGGCCACTCGCGTTTACCGATGCAGAACCTGTTCCTGGAAATCCATTGTTGTCAGGATCTGATCCGCCGGCTTCCACTACGTCAAAGATGCCATCGTTATCACTGTCGAGATCAAGGAAGTTCGGAATTCCGTCCCCGTCGCTATCACCAGTTCCTTCTACACTGTCAGGAATACCGTCGTTATCGTCGTCGAGGTCGGTAGCATTGGAAACTCCATCACCATCGGCGTCGCAGTTCAGTATGGAGGAAATGGTTATTTTAACGGTGTCAGCGCAATTAGGATAAGGTCTGTTAATGGCATAATAAACTCCAGCGACGGTGGGCGTACTGCTTGCGCTTAGCGCTGCGAAAGTGCTGCTGAAGAAAGAATAATTGGGAACGGTAAGTAGACTCTGGTAACTGGCACCTGAACATACTGTGGTTGTTATATCGGGTCTGGGTGAGCAGGAGGAGGTATTAACAGGTGTGTCGGTTGTTCCAGGAATAGGGCAACCGTTGGAATCAAAAATGCCGGGATTACTGCCGTTAGATATCGTATTGCCGGAAATGTTTCCGGTTCCGTATATGTAAGCTCTGTTGTTTACAACGTTATCGCAACTCAACATCACACAGTCTGTAGAAACAGTTACTCTGAATTTAAATTGTGTACTGTCAATTCCTGCCAATGAATTGGCAACGGTTCCTCCGTTAGTGGAATTCGCGCTGGCACCAATCCTTACCTTAACAGTTCGGTTGGCAGAGTTGTATTCAGCCTGATCGTCGCCTGAGTTGTCACTCTTGGATCCGGTGTTCTGTCCGGCAGTAACAATAATAGACCCGGGAACGAACGTGATGTTTTTTTCGAGGGTGTCCACAACAAAGGTATTAACAGATGGATCTGATCCTATGTTTTTACCTACAACAGTGTATTCAAGAATATCCCCGGGATTTACAGTTCCTCCGTTTAAGTCAGACACGCGGACACCAGCTCTTAAGTCAGGCTCATATACGTCGATGGCTGTGGTTACTACCTGCGGCAAATACGTCTCACTGCCCGTAGTCATCTGAAATGTTGCAGAAGTGACGGAGTTATTGAGGTAATTTTTGGTGGTGTTGGTAGGAGAGAAAATGTCGGCATCCAACCCGGCCGTATTATTCAGGTTTGGTTTTCTAAATGGGGTTAAAACTCCATTTTGAGAAACCGTACTGTTCATTACATCGTTTGCACCGTTAACAGCATCAGTTAATGC
>CAZMHW010000111.1:0-9523 GCA_964566105.1 uncultured Akkermansia sp. | reverse complement strand
GTGGTATTTTGCGCTTCATCCAGAATAACAAAAGCATTATCGAGGGTTCTTCCACGCATAAAGGCCAGTGGAGCAATTTGTACAGTTCGGCTCTCCAGGTATTGATTTAATTTTTCGGTCGGAATCATGTCGTTAAGCGCATCGTACAGGGGTTGCATGTATGGGTCGAGTTTTTCTTTCATGTCTCCCGGCAAAAAACCCAAATTTTCGCCGGCCTCAACAGCGGGCCGTGTAAGTATTAGTCGCTTAACCTCCCTATTCTTAAGAGCTTTTACCGCAAGGGCAACCGCTGTGTAAGTCTTGCCGGTTCCTGCAGGTCCTACAGCAAAAAGCATATCGTTTTTAAGAATACCACTTACCATTTTACGCTGGTTCTCGGTTTTAGCTTTAATTACGAGACCATTATTTCCAAATAAAATAATATCGTTATTTAAGACCTCGTCTTTCGATTCGAGTATGTTATCTCCTGTCTGCCCAAGTAAGCGTTCAATCACCGTGTCTGTTAATACCCCTGTTTTGTGGTAGTGATCCACCAATAGTTCCAGTTTTTTTTCAAACCGGGTAATTTCTTTCGAATCACCCAATACTTTGAGCGAGTAGCCCCTTGCTACCAGCTTTAATTTAGGGAAATGTTTTTTAATTACATTTAGTTTTACATCGTTTACCCCATAAATTTCAACGGGCTCTATACTATCGAGGGTAATAATTTTTTCGTTCATACGTCAGTTCTTCGAAACAGGCAAAAAATTTGTTTATAACCCTGTTAATCTCTCATCAAGTTTAAAAAATTAAGCGCATAAATAATAATTA
Organism: uncultured Akkermansia sp.; assembly: GCA_964566105.1. Taxonomy (GTDB): domain Bacteria; phylum Bacteroidota; class Bacteroidia; order B-17B0; family Aurantibacillaceae; genus Aurantibacillus. Next base: position 8,713 of record CAZMHW010000111.1, on the reverse strand, counting down.
TTTTTGAACAAATGAGTATTATTACTTTAACAACAGATCTCGGTTACCGCGATCCTTATTTGGCCATTGTTAAGGCACGACTCATTTCTCACAATTCGGCCCATCACATTGTAGATCTTAGCTGCGATATAAAAGAGAATAATATTTCCGACGCAGCTTTTATTATTAAGAACTCTTTGCCTTACTTCCCTGCAGAAACTATTCATCTGGTTGCTGTAAAATTTATTGCAGACCGCAGTGATCTTAAAAAGGCCAATAATGTCGACAATTCAAGGTACCTTATTGCACGTTATCAAGAGCAGTTTATTATTTGCCCGGATACAGGTTTGTTTACCCTCATTGATCCTGAATTTAAAGCACCTGTTTATCAGCTGTATTATGAAGGCGAAAACAAACACCATTTTTTTTTAAAAGATATTTTTGTGGATGCGGCGATTCATCTGCTGCAAAAGAAAAAAATAGAAGAGATAGCCAAGCTCACGGATGATTATTACAAGGCCTTCCAGTTTGAGAGTTTTGTGAATGGGAATATGCTCAGGGGTAAGGGAATTTATGTAGATGATTTTGGAAATATTATCACCAACATTACCAAAGACCGTTTTAATGAAGTAATAGGTAAACGTAATTTTACAATTAGCCTGCCAGGGGCCCGACTTAGCCGTATTTACAGCACGTATGATGAAGTAAAATATGGAGCCCCGCTGGTACTGTTTAATAGTTTTGGATACCTCGAAATTGCCATTAACGGCAAGAGTGCTTTTAATATGCTTTGTCCCCGCGATATAGGAACAAGCTTTGATTTTAATTTATTGATCGAATTTTATGATTAAACGGATAGTGAAAATGACTTTTCTTCCGGAAAAAGTAGAGGAGTTTAAAATTATTTTCAAGGACAATTGGCAGCAAATACGAAATTTTGAGGGCTGTGCACATGTGGAATTATTGCAGGATAAGGAAACCTCATTTGTTTTTTTTACGTATAGCGTTTGGGAAAGTGAGGATCATTTAAACGCCTACCGCAAATCAGAACTATTTAAACGCGTTTGGAGTGCAACCAAACTACTCTTTAACGATAGGGCTGAAGCCTGGTCTGTGGATGAACTAAAATTTGACTAAACAATGAGGGTATTTTGTTGTTGATGGAGATAACAAAAGCCCAACAGACCTTAAGATCAATATTTGTACCTTTGTAAACAATGTCGGAGTTAACAGATAATTTTGAAAACATGTATAAGACGCATTATAAAATGCTTCGAAATGCGGCCGACAATATTATTGGTGATACCGACGCTGCACATGACGTGGTGCAGGAGGTGTTTGTAAAACTCTGGAACCGGAAAGACGAAGTTTCCGCGATTTTGAACCAGAAAGCCTATCTCTTTCGCTCTGTAATCAACGCCTCAATTACCTACCTTGAGAATAATAAAGGAAAAGCAAGAATAGATGACTTTAAGATAGAGTCAATGGGCACCACCGACTCCAAAATTTTGACCCAGGAGTTGGAATTGAAAATACAAGGAGCTCTGGACGGCTTGCCTCCAAAGTGTAAGGCAATTTTTGTGTTGAGCCGTTTTGAAGGGTTAAAGAACAAGGAAATAGCTGAACACCTGGGATTATCTCTGAAAACGGTGGAAAATCAAATGGGAATTGCTTTAAAAAAAATGAAAGAGGATTTAAAACCCTACCTAACCAGAGAATTTTTGTCTTTGGTTGGAATGGCAATGGGAATCCTGATTTTACGGTATGTATCGGTTTTTATAGTTTTATAATAAATGAACCGCTTTTTTAGCTGTTCATTATCAATAGATTAGCTTTTAGTTAAAGATTTTTTGGGGGTAAAGAGCTCTTTTTCCGTCATAGAATCAAACCAACAGGGCAAAATGGTTTTAAGTTAAAGAACACATGTCGCTAAGTAAAAAAGAAATACTCATCACAAAGCACCTCTCTGGAAATACTACTTCCGAAGAAGACCGGGATTTGATGAATTGGCTGAATGAAAATCCAGCCAATCAGGAAGAATTTGACAGGGCTGAAAAAGTCTGGAGGGCGGCAGCTCATCTAAAGAGAGATACTTCGGCCGATGTGGACAAAGCCTGGGCCGATTTTAAAACAATTACAGAGTCGGGAGCACCAAAAGCTATTAAACAAAAAACAACTTATACATGGCTGCGCGTGGCAGCTGCAGTGACTTTGTTTGCGGTGATAGGCGTTGTAGCAAAAGTGTATTTTACACAGCCTTCTACAACTACTTCTAAAGAATTAAGTGTGGTGAGTAACCCTGAACAAAATCAAGCTCAAACGGTTATTACTCCGGATCTAAGTCCTGAACCCGTTTTACAGGAACCTGGAAAACAGGTGGTAAAACCGAAAGTGAAAAAAACACAGGAGGCACCTCAACCACATACCAACAGCACTGCGATGGTAACTGTTATGGCAGGTGATTCTGGGAAAGTATTTATGTTGCCGGACAACAGTATCGTGTATTTGAACGCAAACGGAAAAATAGAATACCCCGAAAATTTCAATAAAACCAACCGCAGACTCTCACTTGTAGGCGAAGCGTATTTTGATATTAAAAAAGATTCGGGTTTGTTTGTGGTGGCTTGTGAAAACACGATTACCAGAGGAAAAGGAACATCGTTCAACATTAAGGGCCGTTCTGAAGATAAAGAGGTAGAGGTGATTGTTGCCAGTGGCAAAGTAGAATTTTCAGGAATTGGTTCTAAAGATTATAAAAAATTGGTTATTGGTGCGGGCGAAACAGGGCGTTACATTAAGGAAAAGAACACGTTAATGAAGTCATCTTTCCAGAGAAAGAATTATAAATGGTGGCAGTTGAATGGTTTTAAGGAGAGAATAAAACGATTTTTTGACAAAATTTTCGGTAAGAGCTCTACTTCCAAAAACGCGGGTTCTTCAAAGTAGAAAGTAAAAAGGTTATGGAAAAAAATCTTTCACAAATAGATAAAACTTATAGTCAATTGCATAAAAAGGCAACGGTGCGTGAGCGTTTGCAATACTGTGTTAATCTCATTCAACGTACAGAAAGTTTTATAACTAAAAACAGAGAAAAACTGGAACAAAATATTCAAAATATGAATTTCGAAATGATCGTGGCGGCTGAAACGGAAATTGCCAGACTTTCGAAAAGAAAAACAAATTATTAATTCAACCCCCTATTTTATGAAGAAGAAACTATTATTTGTGGCTGGACTTATTATCCTCTCATTAATAACCAACGCTACTGAATCTGATAAAACTAAATCTGATAAAGGAAAAATACCTTTTAAAGCAAATAACCCTGGCGGCAAATGTTTTGACGATAAAACACATATTATTAATGTAGGCTTTGGTTTTGGTTCATATGGTTATTACAGGGCCGGGGTTTTAGGAGGTTACACATACAGAAGTTCTCCTGCCATAACCTTAACTTATGAACAAGCATACCCCAAAAAGCTGGGGCCGGGTTATCTGGGTGTGGGAGCTCTTTTAGGATACAAAACAGCGAGTTCACGCTACGATAATTATTATTACCAGGGCAGTAAATATTATTTTGAAAACAGGTGGACCTATACCATGTTCGCTGCCAGGGCTGTTTACCATTGGGATGGTTTAAATGCCTATAATGCGGAAGTATATGGTGGAGCTATCCTTGGTTTTGGCGTGTCTACGTATTCCTATAAAACGAACGGCACAGATCCTGACATCGGTGTTTACAAGAAGAGTGGAGGTGTCTATCCAATTGTAGGTCTGTTTGCGGGTGCCCGATGGTATTTTGTTCCAAAAATCGCTCTTTTTGGAGAGGCTGGTTATGGTATTTCTGTCTTAAATGCGGGCGTAAGTTTCAAATTCTAGAAATAGTGGTTAGTTAGAGAAAAGGCCTTCTTAAAATTTTAAGAAGGCCTTTTCGTTTAAAAAAATTCGTTCATAGCAATTCTGAACCATGACGTATATTGCTCTGGTGTCAATTCAATTTCTTGTTTTAGTGTTTTTACATCCGACCATTTGAAACTGTCTACTTCTTCCGTATTTATAACAGGTTCGTCGTCGGTGTAGCCAATAAATATATGATCAAGTTCATGCTCGGTTAACCCGTTACTGAAGGAAGTTTTATAGATGAATTGTGTTTTGTGTTCCAGGGCCGTTTCAATGCCCATTTCTTCTTTCAGCCTTCTGCTGGCGGCTTGCAACGTTTCCTCGTTTTGGCGCGGGTGCGAACAACAGGTGTTTGTCCAAAGTCCGGCACTGTGGTATTTTGTGAGGGCTCGTCTTTGTAGCAGCAATTGATTTTTAGAATTAAAAATAAAAACCGAAAACGCCCTGTGCAAAAGCCCTTTTTTATGAGCTTCCAGTTTTTCCATGAGGCCTATAGCCTCGTCTTTCTCGTTCACTAAAATAACTTGTTCTATCACAGTAAGGGAATGCTTAAATGTATAAATAAATATTGATTCTGACTTTACAACTAACCAACGTTCTAAAACTAAAAGGGTTGGAAGGATCCGGATTTAGCCATAGGTATTATGCCGTAAAGAGAAATCTCCATTTAAACATCAAAAGCAGCCATTTGTTTATTCTTTTTTCTTAATGGTTGAATTTTGTTTTAATTTAGACAAAAGGTTATCCGGAGATTCATCTACATAGTCATTGTTTGTTTGATCTCAATTTTTTATAAAGTTGAGGGCCAACAGTTTTTTTTAAAAAACTACAGCGTTGAGAGTGGACTGCCCTTTGTGCAGGTTTCGTGCATGTACCAGGATGTGAATGGTTATTTGTGGAGCGGTGGTTTTGGGGGCTTGAGCAGGTTCGATGGCAAAACGTTTCTTAATTATAATTTAAAAAACGGTTTAATTGATCATAAGGTAAATGCTATTTCGGCCGACGATAAAGGAGCGCTTTTTATTGGTACCAGCAAGGGCGTGAGCATTCTAAAAAACAGAAAATTCTATAATTATGGGAAAGAGCAGGGGCTTGCAAGTCTATTTGTAACCTCCTTTTGCAAAGGCTACCACCACTCCATGTATATTGGAACGGTTAAAGGACTGTTTATGTTTAAAGACAGCGCCATCAAACAAGTTAAAAAACTGGAGGGACATAAAATTAACTGCCTGTTTAATCCCGACACTTCGGTTATTTTTATAGGAACTGATAAAGGCCTCGTGGTTTACGGACACAATACGTTTAAAGTTTTTAATACAACAAACGGTCTTCCTTCAGATAAAATCAATTGTATTTCGCGGTTTAGGAATCATCTGGTTATAGGCACAGCAGGTGGGTTAAGCCTTTATGATCTTTCAAATGGGAAGTTTATCAACTATTTTATTGAAAGTGGTCTGATTGACGAAAATATCAGCGCTCTCAATAATCAAAACAATCTGTTCCTCTGGGTAGGCTCTCAATCAGGCTTGCTGCGTTTCGACGGAAAAAATTTTGTGTATTATAATATTGGCTCAGATAATAATTCCAATCATGTAAAGTATTTACTTCACGACATGGAAGATAATATGTGGATAGGAACACATAGCGGTCTTTATAGATACAGGGACAATTCTTTCTCCACCTTCGATAAGATCAACGGCCCTGGTAACGCTTTTATTTTCCAGATTTTTCGTGACAAGGAAGATAATTTGTGGATGTGCTCTCAGAATAACGGCATCTATAAGTACAGTCAGGGTTATTTTAAACGTTACGGAGTAAAAGATGGTCTTGGTTCGAACGAATGTAAATCGGGAATGCAGCTACGAGATGGTCGCCTGATTTTTGGCACTAAAACCGGGATGGTGCAATATAAAAATGAAAGATTCTATAACGTTATCCTTCCCGAAAAATTCACAGGATCATCTGAAATGATTTATCAGAGTAATGATAACACTGTATGGCTGGCCGGAGCCAATGGTATTGTATCTTTAAAATGTAAGGGAGAGGAGTTAAAAACAAAGTATTACAGTCTGCCGGCTAAAACTCCCTATCAGGCGTATGGATTTTGTGAAGATGAGACAGGCGCTTTGTACATAGGAACTTCGCCTACGGGATTATTCAAGCTGGTGGGCGACTCCATACATAATATCAGTAAGGAATTCAATATTCCGGAAGAGGACTATTTTGCAGTGAAATACTATAAGAACCATCTCTTTGTGGCAACTCTTAACGGAGTTCTTGTTATAGATGTTACTACACAAAAATTCACTTATATTACAGAGCAGGACGGCTTAAATTCTGAATTGGTTTATTCTATTGAGCTTACCGAAAATAAAAACAGTCTCTGGATTGGTACAAATCAGGGAATCAATAAATTAAATTTAAAGACCTTTTTAGCTACGGGAAAGATCGAAATTATTTCTTACGGCAAATTGCAGGGCTTTATGGGGGTGGAATGCAACTCAAATGGGATTTGGGAGGACCGTGACGGGTCCTTATGGTTTGGAACGGTAAGTGGTTTGGTAAAACATGAGCCGGTTAATCTCAAAAGAAATTTAGTCGAAAACCATACCCTTATTCAGGAAATAAAATTATTGAACGAAGACACGACATTAAATGACAGTGTGGTACTGCCGAGCGATTACAATACCATTTCATTTTATTACAGAGGGATCTGTCTTACAAATCCGGATAAAGTTTTGTACCAGAGAAAACTGGAGGGTCTTGCCCAGGACAAAGAGTGGAGTGTGCCCAGTTCAGAAGATTATAGCAAATACGTAAACCTGGCGCCCGGCAGATATACCTTTAAGGTGAGATCCTGCAACAATGAGGGGGTTTGGAACGGGAAAGAAACAAAGTTTTCATTCACCATAAAAGCACCGTTTTATCTTACCTGGTGGTTTTTGGTTATCGTTTTTGTAACACTTTTTGCGGGGATCTACATTTTTTTTATTGTTCGGATTTATAACATCAAGAAAAAACAACGCCTTGACTTCGAACGTAAGGTAGAGATGAGTAAAATTGAATTGAAAGCACTCCGGTCGCAAATGAATCCACATTTTGTTTTTAATTCTCTGAATGCCATTCAGCATTATATTTTTAATGCGAAGAGTGACGAGGCAATTAAATACCTGAATAAATTTGCCAGACTGGTTCGGATCATTTTAAATAACTCCGAAAAGCCAACGGTTACAGTTGGTGAGGATCTGGAGGCGCTCCGCCTTTACCTCGAACTCGAACAGATGCGCTTTGAAGGCAAGTTCGATTACGAAATTGTGGTTGATGCTACGGTGGATACCGATTACGATATCATGCCCCCGTTATTGATGCAGCCGTATGTTGAGAATGCAATTCTGCACGGCTTAAACCCCAAACCCGAAAAAGGTAAATTAACCATCCGTTTGAGTTCCGAAAATAATTTTTTAATTTGTACTATTGCAGACAATGGCATTGGACGGGAAAAGGCTTCTGAGATTAGAAGAACAATGCCGGTAAAAAAATACAAGTCCCTGGGTATGAAAATCACCGAGGACAGGTTAAGAATTTTGAATGAAATAAATAACTCGCAGTTAAGCGTTACTGTTACCGACCTTAAAGACGCTGACGGCAAGGCACTTGGAACAAAAGTAGAATTATTTGTACCCATTACAGGCTAAAAAACAAAATTATGATCAAGACGTTAATTATTGAAGATGAGCAAAAAAGTCTGGATATGCTTGCAGGCATTATTCAGAAAAATTGCCCCGAATTAAGCATTGTAGGCCTGGCCAGGAATGTAAAGGAGGGTGTTCAGATGATAGAAAGCCTGCATCCGGAATTAGTTTTCCTCGATATTAGTATGCCCGACGGCAGCGGGTTTGATCTGCTGGAACAAGTACCCGGGCAAAAATTTGAACTCATATTTGCCACGGCAAGCGACCAATATGCCATCCGTGCCATCAAATACAGTGCCTGTGATTATTTACTTAAGCCCATCGATATTGATGAACTCAAATTGGCGGTGGACAAGGTAGTCAAAAAGAAGCGCGCGATCCCAAACATGGAGAATCTCCAGTTTTTAATTCAACATCTTAAACGGGCAGATGAGAATTTTCAGAAAATTACGTTGCCAACCGGCAACGCCTATGAAATTGTGAACATAAAGGACATTGTGCGCTGTGAAGCGGACGGTAGTTATACTACTTTTTACCTGAGCGATAAACGCAAATTAATGATCAGCGCGGGGCTGAAGCATTACGAAGAGTTACTTCCGGAAACCGAATTTATAAGGGTACATCACCATCACTTAATAAACATGAATCATGTGGTTCGTTTTCTCAAAGAGGATGGAGGTTATGCGATCATGAGCGACGGTTCCAAGATCGAAATTTCCCGTCGTAAGAAAGAGGCCTTTATGGAAAAGCTGAATAAATCTTAAGGAAATACCAACGAGCACGAGCCAGAAAACAAGATCCGGGATTAAAGGTAATTTGATTCTCTGTAATCTTGTTTTTACGTGTTTTTTGATCACAATTCCCGGCCGTTTCCACTTATAAAACAAAATAAACCACTTATTTAAAGCTCAAAAAAACACGACTTTAATGACTTAATTTTACAATACGTTCTTTATAAAGGGTTTTGTTTAGTTATAACAAAAAATTAAGCCACTTCCGGATTTTGGAGATTTTCTGGGGTGGCTTTTTTGTTTCCTTTTTGTTGAGTTAAATTAAGAATTATTAGCACTTTTCCAAGACCAGTATCTTGTGTCCTTTCAGCCGCTATTATGGCTGCAATTTCGAAAAACAGCGGTCCTGAAGGG
>CAZMHW010000110.1:0-9527 GCA_964566105.1 uncultured Akkermansia sp. | reverse complement strand
CCACAACCGATAAAAAGCATGTGATTATGCCGGACATCCAGACACATATAAATTTTGCAGAAGAAATTCAGAAACTAAAAAAAAGTAAGAATGCCGTGGTGCTGGCCCATTATTATCAGCGTCCCGAAATTCAAGATTGCGCCGATTATGTTGGGGACAGTTTAGCCCTCTCGAAAGAAGCAGCGGCTACACAGGCAGACATTATTGTTTTTGCCGGTGTTCATTTTATGGCAGAAACCGCTAAAATTTTAAACCCGGGTAAAAAAGTACTCCTGCCAGATCTGGAAGCAGGTTGTTCACTTTCTGAATCCTGCCCTCCCGAAACGTTCAGAGATTTCCGAAAAAAACATCCCGATCATCTTGCCGTTACTTATATCAATTGTTCCGCAGAGATCAAAGCACAAAGCGACATTATCTGTACCTCTTCCAACGCTAAAAAAATAATAGAATCCCTTCCTGAAAACCAGCCTATTCTTTTTGCGCCCGATCGCAATCTGGGCAAGTATCTGATAAAAGAAACAGGCCGTGATCTTTTATTGTGGGAGGGCGCCTGTATTGTTCACGAAGCCTTTTCCTTTCAAAAAATTCTGGACTTACATCAAAAATACCCGCTCGCCAAAATTGTCGCGCATCCCGAATCTGAAACCGCGGTGCTGGAGGTAGCTCACTTTATTGGTTCCACAGCGGCCATGATTCAGTATATAAAAAACAGTCCGGTAAACGAATTTTTAATTGCCACGGAGCCGGGAATTATCCACGAACTGAGTAAAACAGTGAAGAACAAAAAACTCATTCCGGTACCTTCTAAAGAGGACAACACCTGTGCCTGCAGCGAATGTGCTTTTATGAAACTGAATACACTGGAGAAATTATATCAGTGCCTGCTTCACGAAACGCCGGAAATAACCTTACAAAACGATCTCATTCAACGCGCGCTGGTTCCTCTGAACCGGATGCTTGAATTATCTAATTAATATAATGAAAGCAGATGTCCTCATCATAGGTTCAGGAATTGCCGGTTTATCACTGGCGATCAGGCTCAATCAGCTTAACCCCGATTTAAAAATTCATATCGTCACCAAATCAGACGCTTTTGAAAGCAATACCCGTTATGCTCAGGGAGGAATAGCAGCGGTGATGGACAGACTAAAAGACTCTTTTGAAAATCACATACAGGATACCTTAGACTGCGGCAAGGGGCTTTGCGATGCCGATGTAGTTGAAATGGTGATCAGACAGGCGCCGGAACGCATTCAAGAACTGATCGCCCTCGGTGTTTCGTTTGATAATGATGAAAAGAACACACTTGAACTAGGTCTGGAAGGAGGACATTCACAACCACGTATTGTTCATGCCAAAGACAAAACCGGTTTTGAGATCGAAAAAATCTTGCTCAAACGCGTGCGGCAGTGTCACATGATTTACCTCGAAGACAATGTGTTGGTAGCCGATCTGGCCACAGAAGAGCGAAACGGAGCAGTAGTTTGCACCGGAGCCATTGTTTACGGTACAGCTTCCGGACGTCTGACGACACTGCCCGCAGCCGTTACTGTTCTTGCCAGTGGTGGATGCGGGCAGGTGTATCTGAACACCACTAATCCTTCCATTGCAACGGGTGATGGTTTTGCCATGGCAAAAAGAGCAGGAGCTGTACTCAAGAACATGCGTTTTATGCAATTCCATCCAACCTCTTTATATCAGGGATTAGAGCAACCCGTTTCCTTCCTGATCTCTGAAGCCATTAGAGGTTTTGGCGCGCACATTGTTGATTCAGAAGAAAAACGTTTTTTATTTGCGTACGATCACCGGGGAGAACTGGCCACCAGGGATATTCTCAGCGCTGCCATTTTTAAACACCTTGAACTGACACAAAAAGACTGTGTTTATTTAGACTTGCGCCATTTAAACAGTGAAGCCGTTGCTGAAGCTTTTCCTATCATCGCGGCAGAGCTTAAAAAATTAAAATACAACATTCAGTACGATCTCATTCCCATTATTCCTTCAGCACATTACCAGTGTGGTGGCGTTGTTGTGAACAAGGAGGCACAAACCAGCCTTCAGAATTTGTATGCCTTGGGTGAAGTGACCTGCACAGGTCTGCACGGTGCCAACAGACTCGCTTCCAATTCCCTGCTCGAAGCTTTGGTGTACGCGCACAATGCGGCTAAAAGCATTCATAAGAGGATTGATCCGCAGAAACGAACAGATGCCTCTCCCGCTGCTCTTTACAGATCAGTAAAACCCCTTTCCAACAAACCCATTGGCCAGCACATCACCCGGATCAAAAAAATGATGACCAACACGGCCTTTTCGAAAGTGGCAGAAGAACTGATTTTAACACTAAATCATATTGAACAGGTACTTGCCATTGTGGAAGAAGAGATCCTTCACAAGCAGTATTCCGAAGAGTTATTACACTTAAGAACCATCACCCAGACAGCGCAGCTCATCATGGCTGATAGAATAGAATCCCTGCAAAACGAACAAAACAAACAAATTCCCATAACAAAACAATTTTAATTATGAGCGAACGTATGCGTACCCTCACCGAGCCTTTCAAAATAAAAATGGTAGAACCTCTCAGAGTAACTACCGAAGAATACCGGAATACTACTTTAAAATACGCGGGTTATAATCCGTTCTTATTACGTTCACAGGACGTGTTCATTGATTTTCTGACCGATAGTGGAACAGGTGCCATGAGCGACAGACAATGGGCCGGTATCATGATGGGGGACGAAAGTTACGCCGGTGCCAGAAGCTGGGAACACCTGGAAAGAGTTGTAAAACAATTAACGGGCATGCCTTACATTTTACCCACACACCAGGGACGCGCAGCAGAACGTATTTTGTACAGCATTCTCGGTGGAAAAGGGAAAGTGTTTATTAGTAATACGCATTTTGACACCACCCGCGCCAATATTGAATTTACTGGTGCTACCGCCATTGATATTATTTACGACGAAGCCAAAGATCCTGAACTGGATCTCCCTTTTAAAGGAAATATGGATCTGGAGAAATTACAAACACTTATTCAGCAACATGGCAAAGAAAATATCGGCGCGGTTATTATTACGGTGACCAACAACTCCTCAGGTGGTCAACCAGTGAGTATGGCCAATGTAAAAGCCCTGAGACAAATCTGTAACCAGCATAATTTATTATTAGTCATCGACGGATGCCGTATTGCCGAGAACGCCTATTTTATTAAACACCGCGAAAAAGAATACGCCCATAAAACGTATGAAGAAATTGCACAGGAAATGTTACGTCTGGGAGATGCTTTTATTATGAGCGCCAAAAAAGATGGCATGGTAAACATCGGTGGACTGTTGACGGTTAAGGATGAAGAACTCTCTGTGAAATGTAAAAACTTATTGATCATTTCCGAAGGATTTACCACTTATGGCGGATTGGCAGGAAGAGACATGGAAGCTCTCGCGATTGGACTCACCGAAGTATTTGACGCGGATTATCTGCATTATCGGATCCGCAGCACCGCTTACCTGGGAGAAAAACTCAAAGCAAAAGGAATTCCCGTTGTCTGGCCAATTGGTGGCCACGCTGTTTACATAGACGCCAAAAAACTATATCCCAATATTCCGGTGGAACAGTATCCGGGTCAGGCACTGGTGTGTGACCTGTACACTAAAGGAGGCATCCGTTGTGTGGAAGTTGGCAGTGTAATGTTCGGCAAATACGATGAAAAAGGAAAACTGGTTCCCGCACCCAATGAACTGGTGCGTCTTGCCATTCCACGTCGTGTTTACACGCAAAGCCACATCGATTATGTACTCGATGTATTTGACGATATTCTTGACATGCGCAATCAAAGTAAAGGCTACCGCATTACCTACGAGCCTGAATTCCTGCGTCATTTTACAGCCCGTTTTGAAAAAATTTAAATCACTAAAAAAAATAACATCTAAACTACCTAGTTATGAAAAGTTCAATTATCAAACGTTCATGGGCAGAACCCTATAAAATAAAAATGGTGGAACTCTTAAAAATGACCACCAAACAACAACGCATCAAAGCCATTAAAGAAGCGGGTTACAATACCTTCCTCCTGAAATCGGAAGACGTGTACATTGACTTGCTCACCGACAGCGGCACCAACGCCATGAGCGACATACAATGGTCCGCCCTCATGCTGGGAGATGAAGCCTACGCAGGAAGCAAAAGTTATTACAAGTTAGAGGCGACCATGCAAAAATATTATGGTTACAAATACCTTATCCCTACGCACCAGGGAAGAGCCGCAGAAAATATCCTTTCCAAGATCCTGATCAAAAAGGGAGATGTGATTCCTGGCAATATGTATTTTACAACCACCCGGCTCCACCAGGAACTGGCAGGTGGTATGTTTACTGATATCATTATTGACGAAGCACATGATCCGTTGAACGAACATCCTTTTAAAGGAAATGTGGACATAGCCAAACTGGACAAAGTGGTTAAAAAATATGGGGCTAAAAAAATTCCGTACGTGAGCATAGCCACCAACGTAAACATGGCCGGTGGTCAGCCTATTAGCATGGCTAACCTGAAAGAATTACGCGCTTATACCAAAACACTTGGTATTCGTATTATTCACGACATGACACGGGTGGCCGAAAATGCCTATTTCATACAACAAAGAGAAAAAGGTTATGCTAAAAAAAGCATCAAAGACATTGTGAAGGAAATTTGCTCACTTACAGATGGAGCCACCATGAGCGCTAAAAAAGACGCGTTGGTAAACATCGGAGGATTTATGGCGACCAACGAATGGGATGTATTTGAAGAAGCCCGCAACATGGTGGTAATCTACGAAGGACTCCATACGTATGGCGGTCTGGCCGGCAGAGACATGGAAGCAATCGCTGTAGGAATTGTTGAAAGTTTGGATGACAACCATCAAAAAGCGCGTGTAGGACAGGTAGAATACCTCGGACATAAAATGATGGAATACAACATTCCTATTGTTCAACCCATTGGCGGGCATGGTGTTTTTGTGGACGCGAAAAAGTTTTTACCACACCTCACACAAGATCAGTTCCCCGCACAAACGCTGGCAGCGGAATTGTACATTGATTCGGGAGTGAGAACCATGGAGCGTGGTATTGTTTCCGCAGGAAGAAAAGCGAACGGTGAAAATTATTATCCCAAACTAGAACTGGTACGTTTTACCATGCCACGCAGGGTTTACACGCAAGCACACATGGATGTGATTGCTGAATCCGCCGCAGCGGTGTACGACAGAAGAAAATCCATCAAAGGCCTTAAAATGACTTACGAACCAAAATACCTTCGGTTTTTCCAGGCCAAATTTGAAAAACTGTAAACTATGAACCCGATGAAATTAACTATCACCTCTGTGTTTTTAATTTTATGCGCTTCCTTTCTTGCGTACTCTTTCAGCATTTATCTCCGGCCTCTTTCCAAAAAGAAGAGTACGGAGGAGACGGAGCTCGCAGGAAAGGGGCGTCTCATCTGGCAGAAATACAACTGCCAGGCCTGTCACCAGTTGTACAGTCTCGGAGGCTACCTGGGACCCGACCTCACTAACATTCTGTCCAATCCCAAAAAAGGGGAAAGTCTTGTGCGGGCCATGGTGAAATCGGGTACAAAACAAATGCCGGCTTACACGCTCCCGGAAAATGAACTGACTGCCCTTATTGCTTTTCTAAAAATGACTGACGCCAGTGGTGTAGCAGATCCCAGAAGCTTCTCCTCCACTCCCAGCGGCATGATCGAACAAAAATGAAAACACAGATCCACATAGGCAATCTCTTTCTGCTCAGCGCGTTGTTTCTTCTGCTCACCGGCCTGTGTTTTGGAGTACTCGCCGCGATCACTTATATAGTTCCCGATTTTTTAAAAGAAGAATTAGGATTTGTATCACTCAGACCTTTGCATGTTTCTTCCGCTCTTTTCTGGATCATACTTGGCGCTACAGGCTGTGTTTACAATGGATTCCAGAACATCTTAAAAGAAACAGTCACCACTAAAACAGCAATGCTCCAGTGGATCTTATGGGTAGCAGCCTGCATAGGCATTTTACTGTCTTATTTTGGCAAACACTTTGGTGGAAGAGAATACTGGGAATTCGATCCCTTCTGGGCACTTCCCATTGCCCTGGCCTGGTTGCTCTTTCTACTCAATTTCGGTTCACACGTAAAAAAAATAAAAGACTGGCCGGTATATGTCTGGATGTGGCTGACCGGAATTATTTTCTTCCTCTTCACATTCACCGAAAATTATTTGTGGATCTTTCCCTATTTCAGAGAAAATTTTATTACAGACATGACCATTCAATGGAAAGTCAATGGTTCGCTGGTTGGCTCCTGGAACCAGATCCTGTATGGCACCGCCTTCTTTTTGATGGACAAGATTGAGAACAACAAAACAACAGGGCGCAGTAAACTGGCCTTTGTTATGTACTTTCTCGGATTGTTCAACCTCATGTTTAACTGGGGTCACCACATTTACACCTTACCCACCGAAAAATACATTCGTTATGTGGGGTATGCCGTAAGTATGACGGAATGGATCTTTTTTATCAAGATTATTTACCAATGGAAAAAAAGTATTAGTGACATTCAGAAAAATTACCATTACTTCCCCTACCGTTTTTTAATGGCATCTGACCTATGGGTTTTCCTCAATCTGGGACAGGCCATCCTCATGTCCATTCCGGCTATAAACATTTACACACACGGCACACACGTAACCGTGGCCCATGCTATGGGTACCACCATTGGCATTAACAGCATGATTCTGCTGGCGGCTTGTTTCGAATTTTTAAAACCAAACACGTTTACCGCCACTGTAAAACACAAACTCCTTAATTTCTTTTTCTGGTTACTTCAAATCAGTCTGTTACTTTTCTGGCTTTCGTTAAATCTGGCCGGAATAAAAAAAGGCATCTGGCAACTAAGTGCACAGCAATCCAGCTACTCACATATGATGCAATCGCTCCAACCCTACTTTATCACTTTTTTAGTGGCGGGCATCGGTCTCCTGATCGCCTTTTCGGGTATTGCACTCCACCTCATTCGTCACACATTTAAACACAAAAGACTTTATAACGCGAAGTCAGCATAATCACATTTAAAACACAACACCATGAAAACCACAGTTAACATAGAAGATTTAAAAACAGCCTTCGTTTCTAAAAACAACAGTGAACTGAAATTTACATACTACATTTTCAAAACCCTGCAGTACCCGCGTCTGTTAAAGCTCCTTACCTCCTGCGCCAATGGCATCGTAAAATATAACCTTCCGGTAAAAGTGTTCATTAAAAAAACAATTTTTAAACTTTTTTGCGCGGGAGAAACCCTTAATGACGCGTTGAATGTGATCAAAAAACTGGACACCTATCACGTGAAAGCCGTATTGGATTACGTGTCAGAAGGAGAAAAAAGTCAGATTGCCTATGCAAAAAATACGGAGATTATTATTAACAACATCATTAAACTGGGGCAGGAAAATCCAGGTAATTACGTCAGCGTAAAACTTTCGGGACTTGAAGACTCCGAGTATTTCAGAAAAATTAATGGAAAATCTGCGCCAACAGAATTGAACGACGGCATGCGTTTCGCCACACTGCTTGAGCGGATTGACATGATCTGCGGTACAGCCGCGCAACATAAAGTAATTTTGTATATAGACGCTGAAGACTATTACATGCAGGCTATCTTCGATAGAATTACAGAACGCATGATGGAAAAATACAATAAAGAGTACGCGGTTGTATTTAACACGCTTCAGATGTACCTTACTGATCGTCTGGAGTATCTGGATTTCCTCATAAAAGAAGGAGAACAAAAAAAATACATTCCCGGTATCAAACTGGTGCGGGGAGCTTATGTGGAAAAAGAAAGAGAAGCAGCAAGACTCGCAAATAAAAAATCTCCCGTATATGAAACCAAAGAACAAACAGATAAGGCTTTTAATCAGGCTGTGGACATCTGTTTGAGGGAATACAAAAAAGTAGATTGTTGCGTGGCTTCTCATAATGCCGCAAGCACCCTGTTCGCTACAGAGTGCATAGAAAAATACGGAATCAGGGACCATTACCAGAAAGTAAGGTTCTCACAACTTTATGGTATGAGTGATAATCTCACCTTTAACCTTGCCGCGCAGGGTTACAACAGTTCCAAATACCTGCCTTATGGTGAACTGAAAAAAGCAATTCCTTATCTGATCAGAAGAGCCGAAGAAAACTCTTCCATTAGCGGACAAATTACAGGAGAACTCATGCGTTTAAAAAATGAGATC
Organism: uncultured Akkermansia sp.; assembly: GCA_964566105.1. Taxonomy (GTDB): domain Bacteria; phylum Bacteroidota; class Bacteroidia; order B-17B0; family Aurantibacillaceae; genus Aurantibacillus. The sequence goes on along the minus strand of CAZMHW010000110.1, from coordinate 1,259 downwards.
TGGAGAAGAAAAACAAATGACAGAGGCCTTGTAGCTCATCTAAATTAAATTACATCCACACAAAAATTCAATATCAGAAAAAATAAAAAATTATGGGATCGTTTAATTACCTATTTATTGCCGGGCTTTGGATTCTTATTTGCGCAGGGCTTGGTCTTTACATTACAGGAATTGGCATGAGCGCCAGAAAACAATACAGCATTGGGTTCAAGACCATGCTCATTACCTATCTGCTGGGCGTGTGTATGTTGTTTGTGGTGATTACCACGGTGTAAAAACAAGAACTACTTCGTTTCCGAGGATTCCCAAATGGTTTTGTTTCCAAAACCCAGGGTATTGTCTGTGAACTTTAAGAAAGATAATTTTACAGCCCACACGTAACCTGGCAAAGCCAGACTCATGGGAAACTCTTTTACATATCTGGAACCTAATTTATGTTGATCTATTTCTTTAGGATCCATTAATTGACCAGAAAATTGAATACCCTTTAAACTTAAGACACTTACAGATTCTGGCACCACAGTTCCGGCAACAGCCGCTCCCGGTTTTACCAGCGCGTCGTGTTTTGTGCCATAAGACGATTTAAACACCAGCGCGTTACTCTCCTCATCGTACACATAAAAACAGTTGATACAATAAGGTTTTAGTTCCTGATCCACAAAACAAACTGTGGAAATTTTATTGTGACTTAAAAAATCTTTAATGGATGTTTGAACGGCTTTCATAGTTAAATCAGTTATAAGATTTTAAACGGGCTTTTTTTCTTTTCTCCGCGTTCGCGTATTCTGTTTTTTCATGTGGAGAAACAGGTCGCACCGGAGGAACGCTTACCGGTTTGGCATTGTCGTCAAGCGCTACAAAGGTAAAATAAGATTCGTTGATTAAATAAGCTTTTTGACTCAAAACCTTTTTTGCCCAGGCCTGAACAAAAATTTCCATGGAGGAATGAAAAGAACGCGTGATCCTGGCTTTAATGGTAATAATATCTCCCACCCTGGCAGGCGATTTAAACTTCACATTGTCTATAGAAGCCGTTACACAAATATGTTCCGCATGGTTCTGCGCGCAAACTGCCGAGGCAATGTCCATCCACTGCACCAGGCGGCCACCTTGTAGGATTCCCATAGGGTTCGTATCGTTCGGACATACAACCTCCGTCATAATTGTTTCGGAATGTTTTGGTATTTTAATTTTTTGTTTCATGGTTATTCACAGGCTGTTGGAAAGTATTTTTTTACAGATTTAAAGACAACAATATT
>CAZMHW010000109.1:0-9589 GCA_964566105.1 uncultured Akkermansia sp. | reverse complement strand
TAAATACACTTACCAGTTCCGCCGCGAAGAAAACAACAATGTGAGGATCTTCCCAAGTATTGTAACGGAAGTAGAGGCCTGATCCGAAAACTCAGAAAACAAAAAGCCACCTTTGCGGTGGCTTTTTTTATAACCGAATACTACTTGTCCTCACGGAACATAAAAATCTTAAAAAACTCTTCCTTTTTGTGCTTTGAAATTGGAATCACTTTATTCCCCTGAAGAATAATCTGTCCCCCATCTTCTTTTAAATACCGCGTTACATAATTAAGATTAATAATAAAGGAATTATGTATTCGCAGGAAAAACAAACCCTCCTTACAAAGTAATTGCTCGTATTCCTTCAAAGATTTGTTAACCTCGAGTAATTTTAAATTCGTAAGTAGTATCCGGCACATGTTAGAGTTGGCCTCAATGTAGATTATCGACGAGGGAATAACATACTCCACACTCTGCTTCGTAGGAATCTGCACCCTTAGATTTTTTAGTCCTACAAGCTCTTTTACCAGTTCCTGAACATTTGTATCAAAGGTGTTTTCCTTTACCTTCGCCTTAATTTTTTCCACACAAATCTTTAACATCGCCAGATCTATCGGTTTCAATAAATAGTCGACAGCAGACTGCTTAATGGCCCTTAGTGCGTATTCCTGATGAGCGGTTGTAAAAACCAGATGAAATTGTTTATGTTCCAGCCGGTCGAGCAACTCAAACCCATTTAACGTTGGCATATTTATATCCAGAAAAACAATATCCGGTCTGTAATCATTTATCAGAGAAATCCCTTCCACTGGATTAACTGTTAACGCTACAACCTTCAACTCCGGGACAAAACGTTTAATTAGTAACTCCAGGCTGCGCATGCCATTGAACTCATCATCTATTATAACTGCGTGTAAAATCATTTTTAAACTTTGGTAAAGTAATTTCTATTAAAGTGCCGTCACTTTTCCCCTCTACGGTTTCCTTATCAATAATTACAAGGGAAACTTCTATATTATTGGCCTTACCAATAATCTCAAGGCGCTGCTTAACAAACTCAATTGCCATTGATTTTTTTCTGAAGGGATCCTTTTGACTGAGACTGTGTTTACGCCCAACACCATTGTCTTCAATTTTACAAAGTAGAGTCTTATCATCTTTATCAAGGAAATTTACGGTTAAGCGTCTTTGTCCTTCTTTTGGCAGAAGACCATGCCAGATTGCATTTTCCACAAAGGGTTGAATGAGCATAAATGGTATAAAAACCTTATCCGTTTCCGCAAAATCACATGCCATTTTAAACTCAAAAGATTTATCAAAACGAAGTTTCTCAATTTCAATGTAGTCACTCAAAATTTCCATTTCTTCCTTAATACTGATAGATTCTGAAGAACTGCTATCGAGTAGTTTTCTCAATAGTCCCGAAAATTTAACCAAATAAGAATTGGCATTTATTATATCCTCTTCCAGAATAAATCTTTGCAGGGTATTTAAAGCGTTAAACATAAAATGAGGATTCATCTGGGTCCTGAGCGCCCTCGTCTCCAGCTCATTCATTCTGGCTTCGATTTTATTTTTTTCCTTTTGTTTTTCTACACTCTTTTTGAGCCTTCTTGAGATCTGCCAGGTTAGCAATAGTAAAATGCAGAGTGCTAATAACAGCCACTTTATCCATTCCAGATATTTGCTGATACGGTTTGGATTGGGAGCGTTATATAAATCCTTCACCTCATCGGGTGAAATTACCCTGTTATAAATAATAATGTCGTCTACTGCGCCACAGAAATAGCGGTCATTTTTTTTATTAGCTGTATTTCCTACCATCACAGAATCGGTTGGTGAAAAAACCGTTTTAAAGTTTTTAGGCAAACGGGCATTTAGAACTCCGTCCACATAAAGAGACAAATAATTAAAATCATAGGTCATAACCGCATGATGCCATTTATACAGTATTACCGTGTCTATTGAATGAGCATTTACTTGCAACAGTTCTGATTGGGTAGAAGCCACGGTTAAACGATGAACATTCAGATCATAGGACATTGCGTAAGCCTCAAAAAAATCGTCATTTCTTCCAAGGGAATCCAGGACTCCATTTTTTGTAAGAATTATAGGATCAAAAAAGTACCCTTTTCCGCTTGGAATAACCACCTCAATTTTAAACCATAGCGAAATACTTCCATTTTCAGGTTTTAGCTCCTTACCTGTACCCAGATTAAGATAACTCCCGGGGGAACCGTGCATATAGGCTGCAGATCGCTTGTTACCAAAACGATCATTCACAAATAAGGCATTTACAAGTTTCACAGACTTTCCGGAAATTTCATTCAGACCAACTCCCTTGTCAAAATCTATTCGTGCGGTCACACTAGTATCTTCCTGGGCAAACGATAAACTGACAAGGGTCAGGAAAACCCAGTTCAGAAAAATTTTATTTAGCCGCATCATTGTCAAATCTATCGAAATTTAACTTATCAAAACAACACATTCTTTAAAAATAATACGGGGGATTCTTGTCCAAACCCTAACCGGCTTTATAATTGGTAGGTTTTTGCGTGTGAAAAAAACCAACCTTTTAGTTAATGCCCTGTTACCAATACTTTGAGAACAACATGTGTGATTTGTTTACATTTTTAAAACAAAGAGACCAAAATAAAAACCACATATCAATTTATATACTCTTTCTACATTCCCGACATAAAAAGTTAAACAGCACTGCATTTACTTTGCAGCATACAAATTTCTAAAACCCAAAAAATGAAAACAAAAAAATTAATTCTAGGAAGCTTTTTAGCTTTAGCAGGTATCGTAAATGCGCAAAACACTTTTCCAACACCGAGTGGCAACGTTGGTATCGGAACGATTTATCCAACAGAAATGCTAGACATTGAGGTACCAGGAGCAAGCGGTGGTATGCAGATTAAAAACACCAATTACAATTCTGCCTATTTAAGCTTAAGAACCTCAGGTACTGGCAATGGATATTTTATGCTTGGGGCAACAGGTTCGAATCAAACCGAAGGGAACGGACGCTTTGTGATTCACGATGCAAAAGTTAGCGTCACGCGTTTTTTGATAGATCCTTCGGGTAATGTAGGAATAGGTACAATCACACCCGGTACAAAACTACATGTAATTGGAACAACATCGGGGATCAAAGGGGATGCCAGTTCAACAACAAGTGGTAGTGGCGTAGAAGGGACCGGTTACATCGGAGTAAAAGGAAGTGCCAGTTTTATAGGAGTAGACGGCATAGGAAGCACAGTTGGAGTACGAGGAATTTCGAATGGCGGTAGTGCTCCCTTTAGGGTTGGTGTACGAGGTGAAGCAACTGGCGCACCGAATAACGCCGGAGGTTATTTCGTAAGTTCGGGGAGTACCTCTGGCGTAATAACATTTGGTGTTTATTCGCAAATCTACAATACTAACTTGGGCAGCACCAATTACGGTGTTTATTCGACAGTTGGAGGCAACGGTACAGCCGGATCTGGCCCAAATTATGCAGGTTACTTCGACGGGGATGTGTTTACTACCTCTGCAAGTTATTACACGTCAGATGGTAGAATAAAAAAGGATATAACCAAAATCTCAAATTCATTAGACCTGATTGGTAAACTAAATCCTGTTACATATAATTTTGACACAGAATCAAATTCTTCAATCACACTACCTTCAGAAAAACAGTATGGTTTTATTTCGCAGGAAGTTCAAAAAATATTTCCTGAGTTTACAAAAACCATCATCCACCCGGCCAAGCTTGACGAAGAAGGAAATGAACTATCTCCAAAAAAAGAAATTCTGGGTCTCAATTACAACGGTTTTATAGCCCTGTTAGCTAAAGGTATTCAAGAGCAACAAGAGATGATAACAGCTCAACAAAAACAATTGGATGAACAAAAAACATTAATTGACCAATTATCCCAAAAGGCATCAACTACAACCGGCATCAACTCCATCAATCCTGTGGAAACCGGATTCCAAATGTCACAAAATGAACCAAATCCTTTTACTCACGAAACAGTTGTGAAATACACTTTGCCTCAAACTATTTCTAACGCGTTTATGGCGGTTTATGATTTAACAGGCAAACAAATCACTACTTTCCCAATTAACCAAAAAGGGTCTTCCTCCGTTACTATTACGTCAGAAAAACTGGCCGCTGGTATCTATATCTACTCTATTGTTGCAGATGGTAAAGTAATAGATTCCAAAAGAATGATTGTGGCAGAAAAATAATTAGGCATTTTTACCCAAAAAAAGGAAGAAGGTGGCTCGCAATGAGCCGCCTTTTTTTATTACATTTACTTGGATATAATTGTCACTCCATGAAAAAATTCATTTCACTTCTTTTAATTCTTTTAGGCAACTCCTTCTATTCTCAAATTTTTCCCAGCAGTCAGGACGACGGGAAATACTATACCATCAACGGCTACAAATTATGGGTCGTAAGTTTCGGAAAGGGAGATCCACTTTTTTTGATCGCCGGTGGCCCGGGCGGTTCACATTATGGTTTAAGAAGTTTCGACTCCCTGAGTAAAACAAACACCCTGGTGTATTTTGACGGTTTGGGACGAGGAAAATCTGACACTGCAAAAAACGTAAGTGAATATACTCTTGATCGCGACATTGAAGATCTGGAAGGTCTAAGAAAAGCAATGGGTTTTGATAAAATAAACATTCTCGGACATTCCTACGGTGGACTTGTTGCTCAGGGATATGCCATTAAATACCAAGCACAAACCAAACACCTCATCATTGCCAATTCCTTTCACAGTTTTGTTATGTGGCAGGCAAACGACGATAACTCGAATCACGAAATAAAAACAAATTATCCCGAGGTCTGGTCCGAACTGATGAAAGTGCGGGAACAAGGTGCAATTTCCAGCGACAAAATTCACCAGGATATTTATGGCCAGGTACCTTACGGATTTTTATACGCTTACAATCCCGACAATTTTAAAAGCCGTGGAAGAAAACCTTACCCGAATCCGTTTAACGCCCGTTTGTATTACCAAATGGTAGGCAAGGACGGAGATTTTATCGTAGGTAGCGACATCGGTAACTTCGACTTCCGCAAACAATTAAAAGACCTAAAAATGCCAATACTTGTTATTGGTGGCCGTTACGATCGAGTGGCAGTTCCTTCCATGATGATTAAATACAAAGAATATTGCCCACAGGCCAAATATGTGATGTTCGAAAACAGTGGGCATAATCCGCAAGTAGAGCAACCGGCCGAAGAATTTGCAGTGATCAGATCATTTCTTGAAAAATAAACCGGAGATCTACTGCCGCTTTTTACACAAATTTTCTGAATCAAAATTTGTGAAACACAGATTGAATATCCTTTTTAAAACAGAAAAGAAACAATCCCAATAAACCGGCACAACCGGAAGCAAGTAATATCATTAGCTTGGAAGACTGCACCATGCTGTCTTCCGTAAAGGCGAGTTGAGTAATGAAGATGGACATAGTAAAACCTATTCCTGCAATGCATCCCATGGCCAGAAGATCATACCACACAAGTCCTTGGGGCAGATTCACAATTTTCATCTTTATAGTCACGTAACTCGCAGCTACTATCCCAAGTGGTTTTCCCAACAGTAATCCAAGACCAATCCCCAGCGCATGCGGATCAGAAAGTGCATTTAAAAAAACTGACTTAACAGGAATAGCGGTATTTGCCAATGTAAATAAAGGTAGAATGATAAATGCTACGGGTAAGTGTAAAAAATGCTGAAGCCTGATAGAAGGTGAGTTTTCGCTCCCATCTCCAAAAGGCAGGGCAAATGCGAGTAAAACACCCGAAATAGTGGGGTGAATACCAGAACGCATCATACAATACCACATGGGGATCCCCAGTATAAGGTACAGAGGTAAGGAGTGCACTTTTAAACGGTTGAGAACTAAAAGCAAAATAAAAATTCCCAGTGAAAAAGCCAGATAGGTGAATTGAATGCCTGAACCATAAAACAAGGCAATAATAAGAATTGAACCAAGGTCATCGATAATGGCAATAGCCGTAAGTAATATTTTAATTGAAACCGGTACGCGTTTTCCTGCCAGCGCCAATATTCCCAATGCAAATGCAATATCGGTACCCATAGGAATACCAAAACCGTTTATAGCGCCGGAATCATAATTAACGCCAACAAATATCAGCGCCGGAATCAACATGCCACCAACCGCAGCAAGAATAGGCAACAAAGCATTTTTTAAAGGATGTAATTCGCCGTCATACAATTCTCGTTCAATTTCCAGTCCCACCAGTAAAAAAAAGATGGTCATTAAACCATCGTTGATCCAATGTTCAATGCTTAAATTCAAACCTAAAGAAGGCACAGCCGCTTGTGCGTGCCAGAAATGTACATAGGCATTGCCAATAGAGCTGTTCGCCAACAAAAGGGAAAGTAACGTACAGAAAAGCAGAACAAGTCCTGCGTTTTTTTCGCTGCTCGTAAATTCTTTAAATATATTTAAAGTCTTGGTTTTCAATTTTAGAAAATACGGTCCAGATAAAACATCAGACTTTCATAATATTTCTGGTAATCTCTGATATAGCCAGGTGTGTTATAATCCCTGGAAGGTGTATCGCAAAGGGTTTCGAAATTCTTAATGGCCATATTAAGGTAATCCTCATCCATTTCCTCCAGGAATAGTTTCTTGTTGTTTTGCATGAGACTTAAGATCCTTAATGACGAACGATGATTTGTTTCATTCCTGAGTCCCTTAATTTCATCTATGAGTTGTTCCAGTCGTGCCATGGACTAAAGATACAACACAGAATCAAATTCAGGGATTTTTTGTTCTGATAAAATGTAAGCGATTTTTTAGAGAATAACTATAGCTGCCTGATTTCCATTCCAGACTACAGGGCTCGATGTATGAGCAATCCACGTGTACTTCAGATCGTTTTCACTGAAAAATTCTACGAAAGCCCTGAACTCATGCTGTTCAAAATACTGGTAATTATATAGCTCGTCAAACAAAATCACTGTGCCTTTTACCAGCTTGTGATGTTTATGCAATGTTTCTAAAACAAAAAGTGTGGAAGCGTATAAATCACAATCAATATGAACAAAGGCACACGTCTGTTCGTTCCTGCTTAAAAAATCCGGAAGGGTTTCTTCAAAATACCCGCGAACCAATCTAACATTTTTGCTTTTAAGTGGTGGAATTGTTCCACTGAGATTGTAATGCCCTTTCAGATAGGTCAGCGTATCGCTTAGCTTCCAGTCTTCTGGTAACCCCTCAAAACTATCAAAACCAATTACAGTTCTCCCATAGGTTCTTTCGGCAATAAAGTCAATGGTACTACCCATACCCACGCCAAATTCCAACCAAAGTCCGTTTATACTTACCTCAGAAATACAGTAGTTCAGGTAGCCCCAATACGAATGAGTTGTGTCCATGAGTTCGGGTTGACCAGTATGCCTGTATCTTGAAACGAGGCAACGGTCGCAGGAACAACCTTCAGGTGAATCGTTAAAACCTTCCGTAAATTTTTTACTGGCCTTAATTTCCTTAAGAATTTGATGTGTGGTTTGTAAGGTACTCTCCATTTAAGAGACCAATATATGCCCTCAAATGTTGGAAGCTGAAAACAATTAAAAATATAATTAACAGGACGATGATAATAACCGGCTGAGGGTTATTTAATGAGAAACAGGAATACAGCTGGAAAAGTAATGACCTCTTACCTTAAGGATCAGGCTTTGTAATCTGTATCGCTTTCAAAAATCTCCTTTAAAAGATCTTTATAGGCCCAGTAAGCATCCTTCACCTGATATTCAAAAAACTGCATTAATTCTGATTTTTCACTACTGCTGTTGAATGAAACCGACTGGTCTTCATTTTGTGGGTTTAACATAGCATCCATAATTTAATCGTTTTATGTTTTGGTTCAAATACTCCAAAACGGTTTTCTATTAACTATACGATCAAATTAAATGCCAGGTTGGGTAAAAACATTCCAAAAAGGAAAAAGCCTTTTGTTAATTTTGTTAATTAATGTTCATTTAGCCGGTTACGAAGTTCCCGCATATCGTTTTGCATCTCTTCCAGGCGTTTTAACAAATGGCCAATGGCGTCAATTCCGGCCATATTAATATCAAGATCATAATGCAGGCGCATCATTTTTTCCACCTCTCCCAGATAATCCGGATCAATGCCCTCCTCCTCATCTATACGAATAATCTCTACAAGACCGTAATCGTTCAAAGACCTTATGAAAGTCACTTCTACATCGTAGTGCCGACACAAAGTTTGTAGGCTTATAAAACGCTCATTTCCCATGATTGTTTAATTTTTGAAGTTCTTTAAATAGTTCCTTTTGTTTGTCTGTTAAGTTTGTAGGTGTTTTTATCAGGTAGGTGATATATAAATCGCCAAACTGCCCCTCGCTTTTATATACAGGAAAACCCTTGCCTTTCAATTTTACTTTCATTCCATTTTGAGTCTCGGGGGCTACCTTCAGTTTTACCTTTCCATCAAATGTATCAATGGTCACTTCTCCCCCAAGCACAGCCGTGTACAGATCAAGATCCTGATTGGCAAATAAATTACTGCCTTCGCGTTTAAAACGGGTGTTATTTGAAATAGAAAAAGTAATATAAAGATCTCCATCTGGGCCACCATTGGCACCCGGTCCGCCATGGCCTTTAATTTTAATGGTTTGCCCGTTTTCAACTCCGGCAGGAATGGTTAGGCGTATGTTCTTGCCATTTACCGTCAGGGTTTGTTTTTGCGACGTATAAACATCCTTCAGATCTAAATGCAATTCTGCATTCAGGTCCTGCCCCTTGTATTTTACATTGCGTCCCGCTCTTCCAAAGGAAGCTCCTCCCCCTCCTCCAAACATAGATTCAAAAAAATCAGAAAAATCTTCTCCGCCAAAATCCTGTCCGCCATCGTAAGAACGCTGGTTTGCCCCCCCACTCTGGCTTTGTTGTTGTCTTGCTTTTTCAAATTCCTCACTGTGCTGCCAGTCTTTTCCGTATTTATCGTATTTTTTACGTTTCTCCGGATCACTTAAAACTTCGTTCGCCTCGTTAATGCGTTGAAACTTTTGTTTGGCTCCCGCATCGTTAGGGTTCAGATCCGGGTGATATTTACGGGCCAGTTTCCGGTAAGCCTTTTTAATATCCGCATCGCTGGCACTTTTATCAATTTCCAGTATCTTGTAATAATCAATAAATTCCATAATGGTTAGTACTCCTTTTCTTAAGATACAAAGTTAATCATAGAACAGGCGAAAAAGATGCTAAGAAAGTTTAAAAGAAAATTAGCTGACAAAGATCATTCATTACTGATCGCTGGAAATGAAAGACTATTTTATGAAAAGCCGCTTATCAAAGACAAACTCCTCTACTTTAACGATCTTGACTTTTTTCATATCCTTATGATTCGGATTGATAAGATAATTAAATTCACCCTGAACTATAACGGATGGTACCTGCATGACCAGATATTTTCCTTCCGAAATAAATTTGTCTCCTAATAATTGTGTGGAATTAGGGTGAGGAAAACTTTTCCAGTCTTTGGGCAATTTTGTTTCTTCAAGTTTAAATAGACTAAAATATTTTTTTAACGATTTCTGCACGCTCGGCTT
>CAZMHW010000108.1:0-9614 GCA_964566105.1 uncultured Akkermansia sp. | reverse complement strand
CAAGGAACGCAATAAAACCTACAAGAGGTGTTTTACTTTTTGAAAGTAAAAACAAAGAAGATGGAGAGTGGTTTTTTTTCATAGTTGCAGTGTAAAGGGTTTATATAAATCTAAGGAATTTATAAGTACGAAAGCGTTAAAATAATAAGGAGACCGAAAGTTTATAGAAATGACCAAGTGGTGTGATGATACGGATCGTTAAAAAGTAAGTTTTTGACTTCGTTAATCCATGCAAAAAGCGAGGTTACGCACCCCTTTAAAACAAAAGATTAAGTAGCAGCGTTTACAACTTTGTTCCGGTTCATGCACCTATCGTGATGAAGAAAAAATAGATTTCAGGAAAGATAAGGTCCAAGTCTTTGCAATCAGATCTTAGGGAATACCAGCAGCGGGGTTTTGACATGCGTCACTAACTTTTCAGTTTCACTATCAGTTAAAAATCTATCAATGCCGCTCACATTGTTATGAAAGATAACCAGAAGGTCAGAGTTGTGCTGCGATAAAAAGGAGTGGATCCCGCTTTGAATCTGATTGTCCCGTGTGGTTTTCTGAATAGAATAGTTAATTAAATCGTAAGTGTATTTTTGTTTGAGCTGCTCAATTTTTGCAGGTATGTTCATTTTCTCAACATCTCCGAGGTCAGGAAAAATAGGCGAAACATGAAAAACTTCTATACTGGCACCGAATTGTTTTGCCAGGGAGATAATTTTCTCCAGTTCTTTTTCCAGTTTTATAAGATCTGATGCATACGCAATTCGTTTAATCTCCTGATACGTGCAGCCTTCGGGTATCGCCATAACCGGACAATTTACGTCCTCTAAAATTTCGGAAGTGTTGGTTCCAAAAAGTTTTTTGGAAATATCGGCACTCTCCCCGCTGGTTCCAATAACGATAAAATCGACCTTGTCTTTGAATGTTTCTTTAAGGGTTAAGGAATTAAAACGCTTGTTAGAGGCAACAAACGTGCTTGTCACATCCGGGACTAAGGCCTGAATTTTCGCGGTTTCTTTTCTCAGAGCAAGTAAATCGCTGCTGTTTAAATCTTCGTCCGCGTGAAAAAACACCAGCTTTCCATGGATGTGTTTGGCTACTGACATAGCAAAGCGGGTCGCGTTTTGAGCGATCTCAGAAAAATCGGTTGGCACGATAATGTTTTTCATTTTAGTAATAATTTAGCGTGAGATAGATCAGTTAAACGAAGGACTACTTCTTTGAATTTTTCTTTTTCCTGGAAAGCGTCTTAATAGGGCTGTTTTTTTTGGATATTACCTTTTTTTCTTTTTTTTGCCCCGGTTTTTCCGGAACAGTTATGTTAAAATGCTTCATGATTAATTCTGTATTAATCAGGATTGTTTTCAGAAGATCTTTTGTTTCTTTTCCCATGATTTACTTCTCTTTAAAATTCTACAACGGTTTAAGTTTAACCGAGTGTCGGATGTGATGTTTTGTCCGTGTCAACACCATGGTCAACAAAGACACCATCTTTAAAATTGTTTCGGTGTAAACTGCTCTACAAAGGTAGAGCACAAAATCAGGTTTGATGTTAAGCCTGGTTTATGTTTTTTGATTTTAAGGGGAATTTTACATGATATTCATCAGTTATGCGCCCTTTCGCAGCTCATCGTATTTGATCTGAACAAAAGATTAAACGGCAGCTTCTTCAAAAAAACGCCCCAGATCTTGTCGGAACAAACTCACATTAAAATCTTTAATTTGTCTTTTAAAGCGGTCAAATAATTGGATAGAACTAAGAAGTTCTTTTTTCAGGATTTCCCTGGCTTCAGCCTCACTCGCATTGTTAAAATGCTCAAAACTTAAGTTGATGTAATATTTTAAAGCCCTGCCGATGGAATAGCTGAGCGTGTTGCGGGTGCGATTTTTGTAGTTAAAGGTGTACGAAGGTTTTTGTTGCTTAAAAAATCTTTCCAGACGCGGGTTTACAACAATCACATTAATATAGACTTCTTTAAGGTCCTCTCCGTAATTTTTTGACTGGAAAAAAGTGTTCAGTTTATGTTCCAGCTCATTCAGCAGGGATACGTGTTTTACTTCTACCGTTGACACAGGGGTAAATCCAATTTTCATTTTAATGAAGGGTTAATAGTTCACTGCAAAAGTAGTTGTGGTAGTGGTCCTGAATTTTACTTCAATATTAAATTTTTCAGCAGACTTAACACGGAAAAGTAGTTTTTAGAGTAGTAAGGTAAATCTGGCACTCAGAAGGCCATTCAATTTGCAGCGGTTTTTTTAAATTTCTCTAAATCCCCCCCCCCCACACAATTATTGAAGGACTATTTTTTTCGTCATCCTTTTATTATTTTGATCAAGTACCTGAACGAAATAGATTCCCGCTTCCATTTTACCTTTTTCAAGTATAATTTGTTGGCCTTGGAAGTGTGTAATTGCTGATAACTCACTACCATAAACATCCGTTATTTTAATATTTATGTTTGATTGTTCTAAAGGAAAAGAAATCGTAGTTTGGGAAGTAAACGGATTGGGATAAATAATAATTCCCGACTCTACTGTTTGATTTTCAGTTATTCCAACGATGGAGGAGCAGACTTTAGTACAAAAAAAATCCGTTAAAGTTCCACCATCAGTATTGGTTAAAGTTGTTGATCCTATCGTAATATTTGGGCTTGCAAATCCTCCTGTAATAAATATATCCCCATTTGCATCGGTGGAGACCCCGTAACTATAGTCATATAAAACTCCACCTGCTGAACTTGCCCAAAGAGATGTTCCTGACTGAGAATACTTTAGAATAAAAATATCTTCATACCACCCGTTATTGTTAGAGTTGGTTAAGATTGTTGATCCAAATGCGATAGTGGGACTGCGAAACCCGCCGGTGACAAATACGTTGCCGTTTGAATCGGTCGCTAACCCATATGCCTGATCATAAGAGGCGCCACCCGCTGAATTTGCCCATATTACTGTTCCCGAAGGAGAATATTTAACTATAAAAATATCAGTATAGAATAAACTACCTGTTGAATTTGTTAAGGTTGTGGCTCCAAATATCAAGGTGGGACTGTTAAAAAAACCGGCAACAATTACATTCCCAATCGCATCGGTGCACAAGCTAACACCGTCCTCACTATAAATTCCTCCTGCAGACTGAGCCCAGATTACAGTTCCAGACGGAGAAAATTTCGCGACAAATAAATCCTTGTTGCCACCACTACCACCCGCATTAGTTAAGTTTGTTGTTCCAAAGGGGATAATTGGACTGCGAAAGGAGCCTGTAATCAATACGTTTCCATTTGAATCGGTCGACACACCATAGGCATCGTCATCATCGCTACCACCTGTAGAATTAGCCCAAAGCAGCGTTCCAGAAGGGGAATATTTCACAATAAAGATATCATCTTTTCCTCCGCTTGGAGAAATGTTAGTTAAGGTTGTTGTTCCAAATGCGACGGCTGGACTTGCAAATCCTCCTACAACAAACACATTCCCACTTGCGTCAGCAGATACTCCATAGCCAATATCGCTATTGATGCCAGTACCACCGGCTGAATTAGCCCAAAGAACTGTTCCTGAGGGAGAATATTTGACTATAAAAACGTCCTCACTTCCGAAAAGGTTTGTTAAAGTGGTTGTTCCTAATACTAGGGTTGGACCCCTAAATGCTCCAGTAACAAAGACATTTCCGCTTGCATCGGTCGTCACTCCATTTGCTTTATCACTAAAGTTGGCACCTGCAGAAGTTGCCCAAAGCACTGTTCCAGAAGAAGAATATTTGACAAGAAATATATCATCACTTCCACCCCCAGCACTATTATTGGTTAAGGTTGTTGTCCCAAATACAATAGTAGAACTAGCAAACGTTCCTGTAAAAAATACATTACCGTTTGCGTCGGTTGCAGTTGAATAACCTGCATCCTTGTCCATCCCACCAGAAGCATGTGCCCACTGGCAAAGTTGTGTTTGAGCATTAGTTAGATTAATGAAGGAAAGAAAAGAGAGAGCAAATAGTATAATTAATTTTTTCATTTTAGATTGCGTTTGGTGTGTTTACACGTGGTATCAGGAAGGTAAATTTAATAAAACTCTTTTGTCAGAGTGATGATTTTTAGAATGAATTTAGATTTATGCTTTTAGAATAGGTGATAGAACTCCAAGAATCTGAAAGACAGTTTAAGGGTAGGGAGATTTCATTTATTCATAAAGTCAACTGTACTTTGCAAGCAAGTTAAAATCTTTTGTAGGATAATATACTTTTTCCTTCCCTACAACTTTGAGCTTGATCCTCAAAGTCCTTTCAACTACCCCACTTATAAAGCAAAAAACCCTTCCGGAATATTACCGAAAGGGCTTTTTCTACTTCAGTGGTACCGTAGGGAGTCGAACCCCAAACCTTCGCATCCGTAGTGCGATGCTCTATCCAGTTGAGCTACGGAACCATAAAAATCAGGCTGCAAATATACGAATTTTTCATAAATACAAAGGAATTTCTTTGGACTCTTCTTAAATTAATTATTTACTTTGTTCACGATTATTTACAAAAGTCCATTTTAACATGCAAGCAATCATAGAAGCGGCCTGGAACAACCGGGAATTACTCAAAGACAAGAAAACCCTTACAACCATTCACGAGATCATAGAAATGCTCGATACGGGCGCCCTGCGGGTGGCTCAACCCCTTGCTGATGGCAACTGGCAGGTAAACGAATGGGTAAAAAAGGCGGTTATTTTGTACTTCCCGACCCGTAAAATGACAGTCATGGAGGTAGGGCCCTTCGAATTTCACGATAAAATGTCCCTGAAAACCAATTACGAAAAGCTGGGAGTTCGCGTGGTACCTCCTGCGGCGGCCCGCTACGGTGCTTTTTTGGCTCCGGGAGTGATCATGATGCCCAGTTACGTAAATATTGGGGCTTATGTGGATGCCGGAACCATGGTGGATACCTGGGCGACGGTAGGAAGCTGCGCCCAGATAGGAAAGGACGTGCATTTGAGCGGTGGTGTGGGCATTGGAGGGGTATTGGAGCCCGTTCAGGCAGCGCCGGTGATTATAGAAGACGGTTGTTTTTTAGGGTCCCGTTCTATTGTAGTGGAAGGGGTACGCGTGGGGAAGGAAGCTGTTTTGGGTGCGAATGTGGTGCTTACACAATCCACTAAAATTATAGATGTCACAGGTTCTTCGCCTGTGGAAACCAAAGGTTATGTGCCAGAGCGCAGTGTGGTAATCCCGGGAAGTTATACCAAACAATTTCCTGCCGGAGAATTTCAGGTGCCTTGCGCCCTCATTATTGGTAAACGGAAAGCCAGCACTGATCTTAAAACCTCCCTGAACGATGCGTTAAGGGAGCATAATGTGGCGGTTTAGGGTTTTTGACGCAAGATGCAAGAATAAAGGGAAACAGGACACGCCAGGCGTTTTCGTCCTGGTTCCTTAAATCATTTTAGTCTTGACTCCCTTAAGTCTTTTCAGTCTGGGTTCATTTAATCAATGATGCGACTGCTCCTGCTTCGAAATAAACTGTAGATCTGAGATCAGTTTTAAAACAAATTCCAGCTGTTCTTCACGGGTAAGTTCGCTGTTGTCCAGTATCACCGCGTCTTCGGCTTTTATGAGGGGACTCTCCTTACGGGTAATATCCTCGTGATCGCGTTTCATTAAACTTTGTTTTACTTCTTCCAAAGTAAAATACTGGCCTTTGCTACTGTATTCGTCCAAACGACGTCTGGCACGTACATCATTGTCGGCCGTCATAAATAATTTTAATTCTGCTTTGGGAAATACGTGACTTCCAATATCACGGCCGTCTAATACCACGGCTTTTCTTTTTCCCATCTGGCGCTGAAGGGCTACCATTTTTTCACGCACTTCCTTAATGGCGCTTACCTTACTTACCAGACCGCTTACTTCCATGCTGCGGATCTCTTTTTCCACATCCTCGCCATTTAGAAATACATCCGAATGGTGTGTGGTAGGATTCACCATAAACTCCACATCAATCAGCGGCAGCACAGCTACGAGGCCTTCGGTGTTTACTTCCTGGTTGGTTCCGATGAGCGCATGTCTTAACGCGTAAAGTGTGACCGCTCTGTACATGGCTCCTGTATCAATGTAATTGTAGCCGAGTCTTTGCGCGAGTGCCTTGGCCAGCGTGCTTTTACCGCAACTGCTGTATCCGTCAATGGCTATGGTTATCTTTTGCACAGCCTAAAAATACAAATTTAAACGCTTAAAAAAAGAACAAGCATCATTTCTGAGGGAAGCCAGAGTCAATATCCCCTGAGTGATTGAAAAGCAGGGCTTTAGCGGGCAGGGGATGCCAAAGTATAATTTTAAAAAGTTATTAAAAAATAGGGCTAAACCTTGGCTTTTAATGATAAATTTGTGCCTTAATTTTTGAATTTATGAGCAAAGCGGATGTACTCTTAGGATTGCAATGGGGTGACGAAGGAAAAGGGAAGATTGTGGATGTGTTAACCCCGGATTATGATATTATTGCCAGGTTTCAGGGTGGCCCAAACGCGGGACATACACTGGAGTTTAATGGCATTAAACACGTTTTGCACACCATTCCAAGTGGTATTTTTCATCCTACCGCCATCAACATTGTTGGCAACGGGGTGGTAATTGATCCGGTAATTTTTAAAAAAGAAATTGATGCTTTGTTGAAACTGGGCGTGGATGTGAAAAGTAAACTCATCATCAGTAAACGCGCGCATTTGATTTTGCCGACGCACCGTTTGATTGACGCAGCCAGCGAAGCTTCCAAAGGAAAAAATAAAATCGGGTCTACGTTAAAAGGTATTGGCCCAACCTACATGGATAAAACAGGTCGTAATGGTTTACGCATTGGGGACATTGAAACCAATGAATTCCGTGAAAAGTACGATGCGCTTGTTGAAAAACATAAACAGTTATTGTCGTATCATAATTACGACTATAATCTGGCGGAGTTAGAGCCAGCCTGGTTTGAAGCCATTGAATCTCTTAAAAACCTTCAGTTTATTGAAAGTGAACATTACCTGAACAACGCCATGTTGGCCGGTAAACGCGTACTCTGTGAAGGGGCTCAGGGAAGTCTGCTTGATATTGACTTCGGTTCTTATCCTTTTGTAACCAGCAGCAACACCATTTGTGCCGGAGCTTGTAATGGCCTGGGTATTCCTCCAAATAAGATTGGGAATGTGATCGGTATTTTTAAGGCCTATTGCACCCGGGTTGGTAGCGGACCTTTTCCAACGGAACTGGAAGACGAAACAGGCGAAAAAATGCGCCAGGTGGGCAGGGAGTTTGGAAGTACAACGGGACGTCCACGCCGCACCGGTTGGTTGGATATTCCTGCTTTAAAATACGCAGTGATGGTAAACGGGGTAACGGAACTGATGATGATGAAAGCCGATGTGCTAAGTGTGTTTGACGAAATTGAAATTTGTACACACTACGATCACAACGGTGTGATCATTGATTACCTGCCTTACAACATCGATCCGAATTATTTAAAACCGGTTACCAAAAAAGTAAAAGGCTGGAACGTAGATCTGACCGCGATCGACAGCAAAGAGAAATTGCCGGAGGCTTTGATGGAATACATCAAGTTTATTGAGAAGGCGGTGAATACACCCATCAGCATTGTATCGGTTGGTCCGGACAGGAAACAAACTATTCGAATGAACTAATAGTTCTCAGGAAATAAATTAAAAAAAAAGAAGGAGCTAAACTCCTTCTTTTTTTTCTTCTAAAATTTCCGTTGTTCTCCGGTAACTGTTGGGAGCGCTCTTTTTCGAGCGAAGAATCATCAGAATTCCGATAAGCACAAAAGGGATACTTAACCATTGTCCCATGTTGAGGGCAAGATTATCTTCGAAAGCGGATTGATTCTCTTTTAAAAACTCGTCCAGAAAACGTTCGGTAAACAACAACACGCATAGCAGTCCGAACATAAAGCCTGGTCCATATTGGTCACGTTTGTTTTTCCACATCCAATACATAAAAACAAAGAGGAAGAGGCAATAAATAGCTTCATACAATTGGGCGGGGTGACGTGGCAGGGAATCTTCCTGTACAAAAATAAAAGCCCAGGGAACATCAGTAACTTTACCAATAATTTCGCTGTTAATTAAATTTCCCAAGCGAATAAAGGTCGCTGCCAAAGGCACCACAATAACCAGGCGGTCAAATAACCATAACCAGCTTTCTTTGGTTTTGCGGCAATAAAGTACCATAGCAATTAAAATGCCGATGGCGCCTCCGTGACTGGCAAGTCCACCCTCGTAAACCTTGAGCATATTTAAAGGGTGTGACAGATAACCTTCGTTCACTAAATAGCCCGCGGCATTGTATTCGTCAAACCAGGGACCATAAAATAAACAGTGTCCTAGTCTGGCTCCTATCACAGTTCCCAGAATAATATAGAGTGTAAGCGTGTCTAATTCTTTATCGGTACGCCCTTCTTTTTTGAATACACGGTTCATAAAAAAGTGACTGGCAATAAAGGCCAGAGCCCACATAAGTCCGTACCAACGTACCGGCCAATCAATTCCGGGGATGGTAAAAATTTCGGGTGAGGGATTCCAGGTGATGAAATTCAAAATCATAGAAAGTAAATTTACTAATTTCTTTTTAAGGAAACTACCAGGTCTGTCGGGAGATTATTTCGGTTGGAATAAGTTATTTAAGCCGGTAATTCCTACCCGTCCCAAACTTTGAATGCTAAAAAATAAGTACTTTTGTGAGATGATCAATGCAGCCATATTTGCGAGTGGGGAAGGCACCAATGCTGAAAATTTATTTAAGTATTTCGCGAACGATTCCAGGATAAAATTCAAATTGGTAATTACCAACCGGGATGATGCCGGGGTGATAGCACGTGCTGAAAAGTACAAAAAAAACGTGCAGATTGTAAGCAAAGCGGCTTTGGAAAACTACACGGATCAACTCATAGAATTCCTGCAGGTAGAAAAAATTGATCTCATCATTCTGGCCGGATTTTTACTTAAAATGCCCGAGGCCTTTATCAAAGCATTTCCTGACAAGATCATTAACCTGCACCCTGCTTTATTGCCAAAATACGGCGGAAAGGGAATGTATGGGATGAACGTACACAAGGCAGTTATCGAAAATAAGGAGAAAGAAAGCGGCATTACGGTTCATTACGTGAACGAAGAATACGATAAGGGTAAAATTATTTTGCAGGCCTCCTGTAAGGTAGAACCGACAGATACACCCGAACTTCTCGCAAAAAAGATTCAGCAGTTGGAATTTGAACATCTTCCTAAAGCGGTGGAACATTTTTTAGAATAAACAAATGGCACACGATCACTCACATCACCACCACCATTCGGTACCCCGGCATGTGAGTCGTGCTTTTGTGACCGGTATTTTTTTAAACGCAGCCTTTGTGATCGTTGAATTTGCTACAGGTTTTTATACAAATTCACTCGCCTTACTTTCTGATGCCGGACATAATCTCAGTGATGTAGCGGTTCTGGCTTTGTCTTTTTTTGCCTTGCAGATGGTGAAGAAAAAAGCCACTCAAAAGTACACCTATGGATTTCACAAAGGCACTATCATTGCTTCTCTGGTAAATGCCGTTATTTTACTCATAGCAGTTGGAAGTATTGGCTGGGAAGCCATTCAACGCTTT
>CAZMHW010000107.1:0-9632 GCA_964566105.1 uncultured Akkermansia sp. | reverse complement strand
TAATTCAATTCCAGGTAAACATTAGCTGAGCCAGTAGGTAAACTAAAACCGGTTCCCGAAGATTCTATCTGTGCGGTTTGATTGAAGCCGTTATAAGGTAATTCTAAGATCCCTGATTTTTTTTCAAAACAATCTTCCGGTGCTGCAATGTCAAAGATAACACTGTCGTTCGACGAGACATCAGACTTTTTGAAAAACAAACCCAGGTTGCCGTCAAATGTTTCATTCAGAGTAGTGGTGGCAGAGGCTTTATATTTGAAATCAAAAGAATGTTCAATGGTTTTTCCGGTGGCAACGGTAGTGTCATAGGTAATAAAGTCGTAAAAAGGGTAGGGGATGCGGGTGTCGGCAATTCCGTTGTTTTTGATTCCGGCAAATACGTTGATACGAACGGACTCCCCTTTTCTGGCTACCGGCATCAAATGCCCCACAGGGTAGGCTCCCTGGTATTTTCCATTTACATATAACCAGAGGTCGGTTATCTTATGGCTGATCTGCTGGCCAGTGGAACTGGTAACGGTAACCTTGGTGGCTTTTATAAAAAAAGCGTCTTCTGCCGCCTTGTATTTTTTACAGGCACCGAGCAAAAACAGGTTAACAACTACAACAAAAAGTAAAAATATTCTCATACAATGCAATAAAGTCCGTCTTGCCCGATCCAAAAATACTGAATTAAAACCATTTGACCTGCTTCAGGGCCTAAGTTTTTCTTCAATATCAAAGGCCACTTCAAGGGTTCTGATCGCCTCTTCAATTCCCGTTTTTGCGGCCTTAGTCGAATTGATGCTCATATGAAACGTATTTAATTCTTCATTTATTGCGTTTGTTGGTAAAATTATAGGGTGCTCAAAAATTATTTCTTTTTTAGGCTGTCCGTTTCCCGGATCAACAATGAGATTTTTTGAACTCTTACCCGCGGTTTTTATTTTAATTACCTCGGTTATTTTGTCTAATAAATTAATACTCACAAGGTTATCTTTTGTAAAGACCCTGAACTGTCGGCTGTTTTTAAAAGCCATGCGATTCGTGGTCACGTTGGCTACCAGACCATTTTCAAACTCCAGACGCGCATTCACAATGTCGGCCGTTGAACTTACGAGGGGACTTCCCGACACGTGGAGTTTGCGGACGTTAGAATTTACGAGACTCAGAATCAGATCCAGATCATGCATCATTAGGTCCAATACTACAGACACATCTGTGCCACGACCGGTATATTGAGCAAGGCGATGCACTTCAATAAAGGCCGGTTGATTCAAATAGGGCTTTGCCGCGATAAAAGCCGGATTAAAACGCTCAATGTGCCCCACCTGAAAAACCACACCCGCTTCTTTGATGAGGTTTTGTAACTGCTTTGCTTCTTTTAAATCCGCGGTAACGAGTTTCTCAATAAAAACATGTTTGCCTTTTATCACACTTTGCCTGGCAATCTCAAAATGCGTGCTCCCGGGCGTCGCGATGTCAATCACGTCCGCCTTATCCAACGCCTCTTCCAGGCTGGTATAAGCTTTTACGCCATATTGCGCCGCCAGGTCCTGGGTAAGAGTTTTATTAAGGTCGTATATGCCCACAAGATTCCAGTTTGGGTTTTCCTTCAGTAATTTAAGATGGATTTTTCCAATGTAACCTAGTCCAATCAGAGAAATAGAATTTGTCATCGCCGCCAAAACTAAGCCTTTTAAAAAGTGACTGTTGGTAATTAAAATAAAATTTTAAACACGGTTTGTTTATTACTAAATTGTACTTTTACCTTTTAAACCGGTAGCTGTGTTTTACAACGTTTCAAAAGAGGATGAATATCTGTTTCAGGGCAAACGCAAACGTTTGGTGGAGCAGCTTAAAACAAAAGGGATTAAAGACGCAAAGGCACTGGCGGCCATCGAAAAAATACCGCGTCATTTGTTTTTTGACACCAGTACCGCCCGCCCCGCCTTACTCGATCACGCATACAGCGACAAGGCCCTGCCCATAGGTGCGGGACAAACTATTTCACAGCCTTACACGGTTGCTTTTCAAACAGAGCAACTCGACCTTAAACCGGGCGAAAAAGTGCTCGAAATTGGTACAGGCTGTGGTTACCAAACCGCTGTACTTATAGAAATGGGAGCAAAGGTCTACAGTATTGAGCGGCAAAAAACGTTGTTTGATAAAACAAAACTTTTCCTTCCTTACATTGGGTATACGGGTGCAAAATTGATCTACGGTGATGGTTACAAAGGTTTACCGCAATTTGCGCCTTATGATAAGATCATAGTCACAGCAGGCGCTCCTTACATTCCCAACGATTTGTTATTACAACTTAAAGTGGGTGGCATCATGATTATTCCACTCGGAGAAGGGGATACACAGGAAATGGTGTGGCTTAAAAAAAACAGCGAAACGGGTTTCGATAAAAAAGTTCTGGGGAATTTTAGATTTGTCCCTCTGTTACAGAATAAGTCCGGAAACTAAAGCCTTCATTAAAATAAAGGTGAATGTTTTTTTATCTATACTAAAATCAGTTAATTTGCGTTAGTTTGGGTGAATAAACTAAAATTCCATTTAATTTAAATATTAAACCTGTGTCTATGAAAAAAATACTTGCCTTTGTTTCTCTTGTTTGCGCTTCCTTCTATGGTTTCTCGCAAGATCTTACCTCCAAAGAAGGTGCACCGATTTTACCTCAGGCCAAGGACTGGAGTTTTGGTATTGATGCAACACGTTTTATTAAAAATGCGAGTTTTGATTTTGTGTCTACTGCCCAGGCGCTGTCATTAAAATATTTCAAAGATCCTAAAACAGCTTACCGCATTGGTATAAGGGTAGGGCTAAACAGCTGGACCACCAAAGCCATGGTAGACGACCGGGTTGCTGCGAGCAGCACGGTATCTGCTTATCCTGCGGCAGTGGTTATGAAGGAAAATGTATGGAAAAAATCTTCTACAGCGGTTGGACTAACTTTCGGAATTGAAAAACGACGCGGCGTGTCGCGTTTGCAAGGAATCTACGGAGTAGAAGGATCACTTTATATTTCAAGTTCAAAGGATAAATTTACCTACGGAAACGCACTCAACGCTTCAACCTCTCCTCAATATGGGGTGGACACAAAAAACGATGCCATGACGAGTCCGTATTTTGGTAATGCCAATAACATCGATACACTTCCAAAGATTCAGGGGGTTCAGGGAGCTGCGCGGGTACTGGAACGTAAAAACGGAGTCGCACTTTCTTTAGGGGTGCGTGCCTTTATTGGTGCTGAATATTTTGTGCTTCCAAAAATGAGCCTGGGCGGTGAGTTTGGCTGGGGTTTTGGTGTGAGCAGCACAGGCCGTTCTGAAACAAAACTTGAATCCATTGGTCAGTCTAACGTTTCAGGGGGCTCGGGAGCTTCCGTAAAAGGAACCACGATTGATGGCGGTGCGAGTAACCATGTGGGGCTGGATACGGATAATTCAAACATCCTGGGGGGCTTATCAGCTACACTCCGTCTGAACGTTTATTTTTAGGAAGCAACGTCAAATTTCTTCCTGACCAAACATCTCAAATTCCTATTTTTGGAATTATTTCCTTTCATCGAAGTATTCAAATCTTTCATCGAAGCATTTAAAAATATCTGTCTTGATTTTGCAGATGTTATTTTAATGGGTTAAATTAGTCCACAGTATCTCTTGCTGGAAGCTTGTTCTCCGTTGCGCTCTCTGTTCTCTCATTGTTTCTGTTAAGTGTAACAAAGTTGCAGGCAAGCGAACACATTGTTCTCACACTAACAAACTACACACTATGAAAAACATCTCCAAACTTGTATGCATTGTGTTTTTAAACACGTTGTTTTTTTCTAACCTTAAATCTCAGGTTTCTACACTTTACACATTTTCTCAATCAAATGGTACGTATTCAGCAATTGGCGGAGGAACCGTTTTTGGTTCTGCTTCAAGTGACGATCAGGTATTTGTGGACGTAACGAATCTTGCCGGTGTTAATGCCGGTTCCAGTGGAGCAGGTATTCCCATAGGATTTGATTTTGTATTCAACAACACCATTTTCGACAGGGTTGGTATTGCCAACGACGGCTGGATCATGTTCGGCAAGTCGGCCCTGGGCACCAGTGCGGTGAATTCCAATTCAAGTAATTATTATTCACCGATCTCTGCCACGTCAACGGCTTCCAATGTGCTGCAAAACAGAATTGCGGCGCTTGCACGCGACCTTCAGGGACAAACAGGTTCCGATTTAAGGGCGCAAACTCTTGGCACAGCTCCCACCCAAACCATGGTCATTCAATGGTCTAACTACCGTAAATACAATGCCACGGGCGACAATTTCAGTTTTCAGATTCGTCTGTACGAAACCAGCAACATCGTTGAAATTAGTTATGGCAACTTTGTAAATGGAGCTACTGCAGGCTCTGCCGAACTGGGATTAAGAGGTGTATCCAATGCCGACTTTAATAACCGTGTTACCAATTCCACGAATACCTGGTCAAATTCTGTGGCTGGTACCACCAACAATGCTACCGTTAATTTTAATAACACGCCCCTGGTTCCTTCTTTTGGTCAGTCTTACCAATGGACTCCACCGCAATGTTCAGGCTCACTGTCCAGTCTTGCAACCACGGCCAGCGCCGCGTTTGTATGTCCCGGCGCGCCTGCTACGTTAAGCCTGAGCAATACGTATACCACGTCGGGAATTTCTTACCAATGGCAGTATTCCACCAGTTCGGCAACTGGTCCTTTTACCTCAGTAAGCAATGTCAACAGTGCCGTATACAGTGTTCCTTCCATCACGGCCTCAACCTGGTTTCAGGTAATATCCACCTGTTTGAGCAGTTCTTCCACAGCTACCTCCACGCCTTACAACGTGCAAATGGCCGGTGTTACCATCAGCAATGTGCCATATTATGAGAGTTTTGAGGGACTCATCGTCAACAATCAGTTGCCTAATTGTTCCTGGGTAGCCAGTAACATGCCGGCCATCTGTCAAACCTATACCACTGCTAATACGAATAACCGGATTCCCGCTACAGGTAATAAGTTTGCCGCGTTTAAATCGGGTACCAATCCAAATGGCGACTTTTTTTATACTAACGGTTTGCAACTTTACGCAGGAATAACCTATTCCGCTTCGGTGGCGTATATTACCGATGGAAATCTGGGCTGGAACAATTTATCCCTTCTTTACGGCAGCGCGCAGTCTTCTGTGGGCCTTACCACCATTGCTTCGGTAGGACCCGCTACCGGTGTTTTTTACCAGCAGTTAACCAACACCTTCATGGTGCCGACTTCCGGGGTATATTACCTTGCGGTGAAATGCATCGCGAACGCCACACCTCAGTTTTTGTCATTCGACGATATCCGGGTAACCATTCCCTGTTCTTTAAATTCCCCAAGCATGTCGGTAAGCGCCAGTTCACCTACAGCCTGTACGGGGCAATCCATTACGTTAAACGCCGTGGGAGCTGATACCTACACCTGGACTCCGGGACTAAATACATCTGTGATTACGGTTACACCTTCGACCAATACCTTCTTTACGGTTTTTGGAACAAATACGCTTTCAGGATGTACCAGTTCAGCGGGACTAGCATTAAGTGTTTTACCGTCGCCGGTTATTTCTGTTCTGGCAACGCCACCCACCATTTGTATTGGTTCAACGGCCACACTCAACGCCTTTGGCGGTGGTACCTATGCGTGGAGTAACGGCGCAGTTGTACCAATTACCGTAGTTTCTCCTACCGCTACAACTATCTATACAGTTATAAGCAATGCGGCAAATGGTTGCCCCGGGACTGCAACGGTTCAAATTTCGGTTAATAATTTACCAAGTGTTACCATTACCAGCAGTATTCCAAATGAGTTATGTCTTGGTGAAACAGCAACGCTTACGGCGAGTGGTGCAGTGAGTTACCAGTGGGCTGCCAACACACTGTTTATTCAGTCGGCTCAGGCGGTTATTTCGCCCACGGTGCTTACTACCTACACGCTTTCTGCAACCGATGCCAATGGTTGTGTAAAAACAATGGTTTACGCGCAATACGTTATTTCCTGTGTGGGAGTGGATAAACTCAGCGATCCTGCCAAAATTCTGAATCTTCTTCCAAACCCTGCTACAGACTATATCAGGGTTGAGTTCGGGGATCTTTCTTTAAAAAAGATCCACGTGAGCGATGCGCAGGGTAGGGTGTTGCGGTCCTTTGAAACCGCAGAATCAGGCACAACACTTTCACTCGAAAATCTGAGTCCTGGCGTTTATTTTTTGCATGTTATTTCGGGAAATGAACAGAGTTTTAAGAAATTCCTGAAAAACTAGTTCTCTGCAACTGCCCCTGTTTATTGGGAATACCTCTGATAATCAGGCTTTTTATGCGTGTTAACTAAATGGAATTAGAATACTGTTAAATCTTTACCTTAATACTAAATTTTTGTTAAGACTTTGATTTTTTTCAATATGTTTGCTTTTATAACAATCTAAACTACTTACACAATGAAAAAAACTTACAAATCGATTAAGACGTTTATCGTGCTTCTCAGCCTGGTTGCGTTTCAAATGGGTGCACAGATCTCAGGTACTGTTACCATTAACAGTGCCGCTGCAACAGGAGGAACAAATTACCAGAGTTTTACAGCTCTTGCTACTGCTCTGAATACAAGCGGTATTAACGGGCCTCTCACGGTTAACGTGGTTGCAGCTTCAGGACCTTACGTGGAGCAACCAAGTTTTAATGTCATTACCGGTGTTTCAGCCACAAACACAATTACCATCAATGGTAACGGTAACACTCTTACTTTTGGGGCTACCAGCTCAGCAGCACCATGGACCTTAAACTTAAATGGAGCTGACCGCATGACCTTTAATAACCTGAACGTGGTAGGTACAGGCGCAACTTACGCTTATGTGTGTTTATTGTCAGCAGGTGCTGATTACAACACTTTCAGTGCATGTACGTTCTCATGTCCGTTAAACGGAACATCTACGTCTCACTACCCTGTAATTTTCAGCGGTATCAACTCTGGTGTTTCTGCTACCAACAGCGGTAACTACGATACATTTTTAAATTGTACTATGTCTAATGGCTGGTATGGTATCTATATGTATGGTATTACTTCTGCTCCTTACCAAACCAATAACACCATTCAAGGTTGTTTGGTACAGGATTACAATTACATGGGTATTTATTGCTACTACCAAAAAAACCCTTCCCTGATCAGAAATACTGTTGAACGTCCAACCAGAACCAGTTCTTACACCAGTACAATTTATTGTATGTATGTGTATTACACACAAGGTTCTGTAGTGGATGGTAACAGAATTCAAAAAACCTGGGAAGGTATGCAAACCACTACCAGTACTATGTATGGAATTTATTTCTATTATAACAGTGTGGGAGGGGAGGTGGATCTAACCCTAACGTGTTAAGAAATAACATCGTGTGCGATATTAAATCCAATGGTACTATTTACGGTATGTATGGTTATTATTTTGACGGTGGTATCTACCACAACACTATCTCTTTAGACCACACCGGTTCTACAGCTACTGGTGTAACTTATGCGATGTACACTTACGGTGGAAGCGGTTACTCTGAAGATATTAAAAACAACATCATTTCCGTAACCCGTGGTGGTTCAGGTACTAAATACTGTGTGTATTATGGTACAACCGGAAACGTAACTGTAAATAAAAATAACCTGTACATGGGTTCTCTTGCGGGAACCAATAACCTGGTTTATTATGGTGCAGCTTACGCTAACTTAGAAGCATACCAAACAGGTACAGGTTTAGATCCTAATGGTTTTTCTGTGGATCCACAATTTACTGCACTTCCAGGAAACGTTATTCCTACCAATGCTACTATCAACAATCAAGGTACTCCTGTAGGGGTAGTAACAGACGTACTTAACTCTCCACGTTCAAGTGTAAATCCTGATTTAGGAGCCCATGAATTTTTAAGCGTTGCTTGTGCTGGTAGTCCAAGTACTACTTCTGTTATGACTCCAACCTATGCTATTTGTCCTAACAATTCTACAAATGTTGGATTAACTGCGTATTTCAGTGATTTAGGTATCACATACCAATGGCAATCTTCAACCACTTCATCTGTAGGTCCTTGGGTAAATGCTTCTGCAAATGGAAACGGCGTATTGTACACTACGCCTTCATTAACAGCTTCTACCTGGTTTAACTGTGTGGTTACTTGCACAAACGGCGGTGGAAATACCAATGCTGTAGGTCTGGTGAATGTTGCGGGAACAACTACAAATACAGTGCCTTACTACGAAAGTTTTGAAAGTATTGGGCAAACCAACAGATTACCAAACTGTTCATGGTCTTCTACCAACTTAGGTGGATCTACATTAACCTATACATCTTCTAATACCTTAGGCAGATCTCCGCGTACCGGAACAAGCTTTGCTTCTTTCCAGTACCTTCCTGCAGGTTCTAACTACTATTTTACAAATGGAATTTACTTAAATGCGGGTGTAACTTATTCTGCCGCATTGTGGTATCAAACAGAGTATTATGGTTACAATACCTGGACAGACATGTCTATCTTGTTAAATACAACGCAATCTGCAACCGGCGCTTCTACGATTGTTTCAAGCAATGGTCCTGCGATCAGCAACGTGTATAAATCTTTGTCAAATACCTTCACTGTAGCTACTTCAGGTTTATACTATGTAGGTATTCAGGGTATCAGCGCGAACATTTGCTGCGCGAACTACTTGAACTGGGATGATTTGTCTATTACTATTCCTTGTGATGTGAACTCTCCAAGCATGAATATCAGTGTAAACAATACACTTGTTTGTGCAGGCGATCAGGTTTCTTTCAATGCTACAGGTGCTGATTCTTACCAATGGAGTACCGGTGCTACCGGAAGCTCTATGAACGACACTCCTTTCAGCAGCACAAATTATAATGTTGTTGGAACGAATACTTTAAGTGGTTGTTCAGTTACTTTAACTCAAATGGTAACAGTTAACCCTTCACCAGCTATTTATGTATATGCTACCAGCAACTCTGTATGTGCAGGTCAATCAATGAACCTGACTGCTTTTGGTGCTAACTCTTATACCTGGAACACAGGAGCTTTCTCTCCAAACATCTCTGTATCGCCTTCGGCTAACACCACTTACTCTGTAACTGGTTCTAATGCTAATGGTTGTATTGGTACTGCAGTTCAGGCTATCGTGGTAAATCCATTACCTACTGTTAGCGTTAACAGCTCTGCTCCAAATGAAATGTGTATGGGTGAAATGCAGACATTAACTGCCGGTGGTAACGGTGTTACCTTTCAATGGGTAGTTGGTACTACAGGTATGATCATGGCAGGTAACCCTGTAAGTATTAACCCAACTTCAACAACTATTTACACAGTAACTGCAACAGGTGCTAATGGTTGTGCAAACAAAACTACCTTTACTCAAAACGTAGGTGAGTGTGTAGGATTAAAAGAAAACACCTTAAACGGTGTAAAAGTATATCCTAATCCAACTGCCGGTGAGTTTACAGTAGAATTAAACAATACACTTAACAAAACAGTTGAAGTAACTGACATCGCGGGAAGAATTATCTCCTCTGCTTCAAGCAATCAATCTGTTGTGAAAGTGAACATCAGCAATTTAGCTAATGGTATTTACTACGTTAAAATTCAG
>CAZMHW010000106.1:0-9690 GCA_964566105.1 uncultured Akkermansia sp. | reverse complement strand
GAAGCCGTATAATCGCTACCACCACGTTTTAAATTATCAATTTCGCCGAAGGCATTACGGCAAATATAACCCTGTGTAATGAACAATTTTTGTCCGGGTGACTTTTTCAGTTCCTCTAAAATAAATTGCTCTATATAAACCATGTCAGGCTCATCGTTGGCGTCAATCTTCATAAAATTAAGCGCCGGAAGCAGGGCAGAGCTAACCCCGATTTCTTCCAGATAATAATGAAACAAGGCTGTGCTTAATAATTCTCCCTGTGCCAGGATGGCTTTTTCTTCGTTTACCGTAAACATATCCAGGGTAAACGCGTGGATATAATTAAAGTGATTCTCCAAGAGTTGACCGGCCTTTTCGAGTGCCGCTTTGGACGAGTATAAGGAAGCGATCTCATTTAAGTATTTTCGCTTAAGACTTTGTATTATGTTGGATGCCTTTTCCGCTTCCTTAGCATAAAGCGCATCGCAAATTTCTACAAGGGTATTGGTGGTGCCGCTCATCGCGCTTAGTACCACAATTTTAGGAATGTCATTTACAGTGAGGTTTACCAGATCTTTGATACGTTGTGCAGAGCCAACGCTGGTTCCTCCAAATTTTAATACAAGAAACATATTCTTTTGTCGTTAATTTTTAATTTAATATAAGAAAACCTTTGCTTGAAATAGAGACCGTAGCTCTATGAAATAGAATATGAATGCCTTAGCGGCATTTAAACTTATACTTTATTTGAGCGCAAAGAGTCATTAAAGATGCGACAAAGAAAAAAAGTTTTTTAGGACTTACAAAATAATTCTTTCAGGTTTTTGTAAATAAAAGGAATACTCTTTCGGTAAATCCAGTGAAGGTTCTTGCGTAAATATTCCAAAAACCGCACTGCCACTGCCGCTCATACTGGCATAAACAGCGCCCGACTGATATAATTTTTCTTTCAACACTTGTATGGCGGGGTATTTATGAAACAGCGTTGTTTCAAAGTCGTTTACCAATAGTTCCTTCCAGGAAGTAACAGGTTCCTGGCCGAGCACATGACGGATGTCCAGCGATGTTTTTTTTGGATTTAAGCCTTCGTAGGCTTCTTTGGTATTGCTGTGTATTCCGGGATAAACAACAAGGATGTAGTAAGCGCTGAGTTTTAGTTCGAGATCTGAAAATTCATTGCCCTTGCCTTCGGCATAGACAGGCTTGTTATTTATGAAAAACGCACAATCACTCCCTAGTTTTGACGCCATTAAGCTTCGTTCAGCATCCGGGTATCCAAGTTGAAATTTTGAATTAATAAGATTGATGAAATGCGCGGCATCCGAACTGCCGCCGCCAAGTCCCGCTCCCATGGGAATGTTTTTATGCAGATGAACTTTAATATTTGGGATTTTTTTATCACGGGCAATCAGCTGCCAGGCTTTGTAAATCAGATTGTCTTCGGTTTTTCCTGAAACAGGGAGACCGGACTGACTAAAAACAAAGGGCTCGTCACTTTCTTTGTTTTCGATTACCTCCAGGGCATCACACCAGTTCACCGGATAAAAAACAGTTTCTATATTGTGAAAACCATCCGGACGCTTGGATACAACATGGAGTCCCAGATTTATTTTACAGTTCGGAAAAACGAGCATGTGTTTGCATGTTTAAGTTGTCAAATTTCACAAATAAATCTGATCTGGAACAAAGTAACACTTTCTTTTTTAACAAGTTTTGGTATGATAGTTGTAAAAATTGGTTTAAACCTGCTAAACCCAACACTATGAAAACTTTAAATCCAAAGTGGAGCATTCTTACGGTTCTGATTGTCCCGTTTCTTTATGCCTGCCCAAAAGCTAAAAGCCCTGTTCCTGCCGAACCGGACACTGAGGTGCAAAGCGCCATCGACGCTTCCTATGCCACTTTTCTTATTTCAGACATTGAAATGGTATGTGGTTTTGTTGGTGACGGAGACCTTACGCCCGATTTTTATCTGAATACTCCGGAGACTAATAATACAGTTATAGCTGTTAGTCCAAGCCCTGATATACTCGTTACAAATTTTAATAACATTCAGTGTCTCGATGGAATGAAAAGGGAGGGAAGTATTTTTTTAGATCGTTCTAACACTAATCCCAATGCCAGATATTACAGAAACTATGAATTTCACGGAAGAATAACTCTTTCTGAGTTTAAAGTAAACGGATGGCTGATCAAAACCGTGGACGGAATCCCTTGTCACATCTACAATCAATTGAGCAGTCCTACCTACGATCCTTCAAAAACAAAATTAAGTTGGACGATTGAGGGAAGCTTCGAATTTATCCACCCTACAGACCCTTCTAAAAATATGCTTTGGAAAGGTAAATTAACCAAAACGTTAACAAATACAGCAGACCCGGCGGTATTTCATCCTTCACGTCAGCAGCCTGTAAACTGGACTTTGGCACAAGTGGAGTATTCCGGAAATGCCACTGGTTACACCGCTTCCAATGTTCCGTTTACGCTTGAAATTAACGCTCAGCAGGCGCTTACCCGTGACTTTACTTGTTTCGCAGACCAGATTGGCGGGGTAACTTCCGCGCAACCAATAAGGACCTGGAACAAAGAGTTTCACCCATTTAAAACCGGAGTAGCTTCTTTTACCACAGGCAACAAATACCCCCGTCAGATTTATTATGGAAACGAGGGTAATCCGGAGCTGGCATTACAATGCGATAATTCGGGAGAGGTACTCATTAAAGGAAGCTCATACAGGGTCGATTTTATGAAATAGAAAATTATAAATGCCATTTCTTTAACAAATTTTGTTAGATTAAATTAATTGTATTAAATTGCAGCAAAATATTTTGATTAAAAGGTCTTGTAGAAAACAAGTACTTAGTTTTAAATAATTTACAAAACAATAAATATCTACCTATGAAAATGAAAAGAGTTACCCTTGGTTTTTCAGTTTTAGCTTTCTCTTCAGTTTTTCTTTTAAGCTGTAACAAAACCGCAAATGTTGCACCTGAGCCGGACACAGAGGTTCAAAGTGCTGTTTACGCGTCGTACGCAAATTACATTGCCAGCGATGTGGAAATGATTTGTAGTTTTATGGGAGAAAATCTTTTATTAAGCCATTTTTACGCTGAATATCCGGGATCTTCTACTGGAAATACAGGAACCGTAACGGCTGTGAGGGATACTAACGGTGTTCAGGATCAGCTTGTAATGAGTTTCAATAAAACCAGATGCCTTGACGGAAGAGTGCGTGATGGGTCTATTTTCATGCAATTTAACACTGATTTAAAACCAGGTGATCAAAAGGTAAATTATACCCGTAATTATCAGTTCAAAGGATCTATTTCTTTCAGTAATTACAAAGTGGATGGCTGGTTAATCGAATTATTCGATCCGGGTGCACGTGTTTACCTTTACAACACTGTTCCAACTTCTACCTTCAATCCTGCAACAACCAACTTAACCTGGAGATTTGCCGGTAAGATAAAAATGACGCATCCTACGGATCCTAGTAAAAATATGGTATGGGATGGTGATCTGACTAAAATTCTTACCAATACAAGCGATAAAAATGTTTACCCTCCTTCTGGAAAAGCAGCTATTACATGGTCTCTTGCAGTTATCAACTACTATGGTAAAGTAAGCGGTTCGGTTCCTCAAATTGACGCAGATGGTAAAGTTACAGCTTCAGCTGTTCCTTTCAACATGACAATCGATCCTCAGACTCCTTTGGTTCGCGATTTTCAATGTTATCCTGATAAAATTGCAGGGGTAGCTTTCACGAACACTGTGGGTGTGCTTGTTCAACGTGCCGAAGAACACCATCCGTTTAAAAAGGGTGTGGCTTCATTCACAGTTGGAAGCTTCTATCCACGTCAGATTTATTATGGTAACGAAGGCGATCCTACACTGGATTTACAATGCGACAACAATGGAGAGGTTCTTATTAAAGGTATCTCTTACCGCGTAAACTTCATAAAATAACCCTATTAGGTATGATATCAGGGCCGTTCTATTTGAACGGCCTTTTTTTTGCCCTGTTTTTAAGACTCCCCGGTTAGTAAGATTGTCAACACACCCTATTTTACGGGTTTTTATTAAATATATTTGTCTAAAATCAATAATATGAAGCGAATTCAGGTAATTCTTTGTGTGCTAGCATTCCATTCGGTGAGCAATGGCCAAATCATCATGCAAACAAATCTACCCACAGCTATTCCGTTAAATACAGAAATGACATTTGATGTCAAAATTAAAAAGGGAAATCTGGCTAATTTCTCAAAATACCAACTGGAAGTCCCACATGGCGTTAAGGTGCAGGAAGTTGACAGTAAATTAGGAAGTTTTTCTATAGAGGAAAATACGGTTAAAATAATTTGGGTGATTACACCAGTAGAACCTGAATATACTATTACTTTAAAATTACTTTCTGGGACAGAAGCGGGCTCTAAGAATTTGCTGCAGAAATATTTTTATATGGAAAACGATGATAAGAAGGAAGTTGAAATGGAGGCGCTTAGTGTCGTTTTTAAAGATTCTGTGGGTGCTGCTCCCTCGGCCACTTCTACGGCTGAATTCAGGACACTTATAAGTAAAACGCAACTTCCACACTTAACAACTAAAATCGACAAAGCAGAAATCAGCACTAAAAACCCGGAAGTTTTAAAACAACAGGTGGTGCAACTGCGTAAAGATTCGAAAGATGCCTTGGAAGTGGGTGAAAGGGAAAAAGCAAAGGCTCAGCTAAAACTCAACGAAGCAAATGAGGCTCTGGTTAAAGCCGAAGCGATTACAAGTGAATCTGACAAAAAAGTGGCCATCGCGAAGGCAACGGATGATAAACAAAAGGCTGAAAATGACCTGGAGGTGGCCTCAAGAGTTCTAACCCTTGCAAAATCACTGGAAGACAACGCCAACGAAATAGAAACAATCAATAAATCGCTTCATCCTTCTGCCTACACAGAAACGGCACTGGCAAATACCTCAGGTGAAGGTAACTTTACTACGGTAGATCTCGATAAAATTGATGAGGGGTCTACTTCCAAAAATACCAAAGAGAATAAAAAAACTTCCCATTCAAAGGATGTGAAAATCGAAGATGCGGTGAAGGAAAGCGGGCTGGTTTTTAAAATTCAATTGGGGGCTTTTTCCAATGAGCCGAAAAAGTCTGATTTTAAGGCTTTAGGTAAAATATCGGTAACTACAGAAAACGGTATGTATAAAGTGCTTTATGGCAGTTATGCCACAAAAGAAGAAGCTTTTAAAAAACGCGAAGAGATTATTGCCAAAGGTTTTGATGGCTTTGTTGTTTCTTATCAGGACGGTGTAAGGGTTAAATAGCAAATACCTTAATGTCAGCATGTCATTTCTGGCTGTCATTTTAATCCAAATTTTAATGTTTTAATGAAAATCTGACCAATTATCAGGTTATATTCGTGTTGGCACAATTTGTGAAGAAGCTAAACGAAAAATTTAATCAACTAAATCATTAAAATATGGCAAAATCAAATGTAAATGTAAAGCCTCTGGCAGACAGAGTGCTTGTAGAACCAGCTCCCGCGGAAACCAAAACCTCGGGTGGAATTATTATACCTGATACAGCGAAAGAGAAACCAATGCGTGGTAAAGTAGTTGCAGTTGGTAATGGTAAGCCAGATGAGCCTATGACAGTAAAAGTAGGCGATACGGTTCTTTATGGTAAATATGCTGGAACTGAATTGAACGTTGATGGTAAGGATTATCTTATCATGAAGGAAAGTGATATTTACGCAATCGTATAATTCCGGATTTCCGGTTTCGGGGAACAAACCCGAAAATCAGTAAACTCGCAAAAATTATAAACAAGAAATACTAAACAAAAATAAAATGGCAAAAGATATAACCTTTAACATAGAAGCTCGTGACGCACTGAAACGTGGTGTAGATGCTTTGGCAAATGCGGTAAAAGTAACATTAGGACCAAAAGGACGTAATGTGATTATTGATAAAAAATTCGGTTCTCCTCAGATTACAAAAGACGGGGTTACCGTTGCAAAAGAAATTGAATTAAGCCACCCTGTAGAAAACATGGGTGCACAATTATTAAAAGAAGTTGCCTCCAAAACGGCTGATATTGCCGGTGATGGAACTACTACCGCAACCGTATTAGGCCAGGCAATAGTAACTGCTGGTTTAAAGAACGTGGCTGCCGGTGCAAATCCAATGGATCTGAAAAGAGGAATTGACAAAGCGGTAATAGCAGTTGTTGAAAATCTTAAAAAACAATCTCAGAATATTGGTAACGAGAACAAAAAAATTGAACAGGTAGCAACTATTTCTGCTAATAACGACAGCACTATTGGAAAACTCATTGCTGAAGCAATGGGCAAAGTAAAAAAGGAAGGTGTTATTACTGTAGAAGAGGCTAAAGGAACTGACACTACTGTTGAAGTTGTAGAAGGTATGCAATTTGACCGTGGTTATATTTCTCCATATTTTGTTACAAATGTTGACAAGATGGAAGTGGTAATGGAAAGTCCTTATGTATTGATCTACGAAAAGAAGATTAGTACAATGAAAGAAATTTTACCAATTCTTGAGAAAGCAGTTCAAACCGGTAAACCATTATTAATTATTGCTGAAGATCTTGATGGAGAAGCATTACAAACATTGGTTGTAAACCGTTTACGCGCAAACCTTAAAATCGCTGCAGTGAAAGCCCCGGGATTTGGAGACAGAAGAAAAGCCATGTTAGAAGATATTGCCATCTTAACAGGCGGAACTTTTATCAGCGAAGAACAAGGAAGAAAATTAGAAGATGCGGATCTTTCTATTTTAGGAAAAGCAGAAAAAATAACTATTGATAAAGATAACACGACCATCGTAAATGGCGCTGGTAAAAAAGCGGATATTACTGCTCGTGTAAACCAAATCAAAGCTCAGATCGAGAATACAACTTCTGACTACGATAAAGAAAAACTACAGGAACGTCTTGCTAAATTAGCAGGTGGTGTTGCAGTGCTTTACGTTGGTGCAGCCACTGAAGTGGAAATGAAAGAGAAAAAAGATCGCGTGGATGATGCTTTGGCGGCTACACGTGCAGCAGTAGAAGAGGGAATTGTACCTGGTGGAGGAACTGCTTATATCCGTGCTATTGAAGCGATCAGCAAATTAAAAGGTGTTAATGAAGATGAAAATACAGGGATTGCCATTGTAAAACGCGCTTTGGAAGAACCTTTACGTCAGATCTGTACTAACTGTGGCATTGAAGGTTCTATCGTTGTTCAGAAAGTAAAAGATGGTAAAGATGATTTCGGTTTCAATGCAAGAACTGAGAACTATGAAAACCTGTTAAAAGCGGGTGTTATCGATCCAACTAAAGTAAGTCGTGTTGCATTGGAAAATGCATCTTCTGTAGCAGCAATGCTTTTAACTACAGATTGCGTACTGGCTGAGAAAAAAGAAGAAAAACCAGCCATGGGCGGAGCTCCTGACATGGGCGGTATGGGTGGAATGATGTAAGCAAGCTCTTAGCATTCGCGTTAGCGAAGGGTTAGAGATTGCTTATCCCGAGCGGTAGCCTCGGGATGTGTACTAAAGCTCTTAGCATTCGCGTTAGCGAAGGGTTAGAGATTGCTTATCCCGAGCGGTAGCCTCGGGATGTGTACTAAAGCTCTTAGCATTCGCGCTAGCGAAGGGTTAGAGATTGCTTATCCCGAGCGGTCGCACTGAGCCTTGTCGAAGTGTAGCCTCGGGATCTGAACTCAAGCTCTTAGCATTGGCGCAGTTTATAATAAATAAAAAAGACTTCCGGTATTTCGGGAGTCTTTTTTATTTAAAGCCCCTTCATTTCTTATATTTACCCTTATTTCAAATTAACAACAGTGCCTCGATTCCTCATAGCTTCGTTTTTAGTGCTCACCGTTTTTCAGTCCTGCAAACAAAAAAAGGTGGACTCACACCCGCACTTTTCTTACGATCCTTTAGGGTATTATTACCAGTTGCTTTCCTTCGAAAATGAAAGCAGGCCAAACAATTCGAACAAAGTATTCTGGGTCGCGGCTTCTTTTAAAACCCAATCCGATTCGATCTTTTGGGATAGTTTTAATAACCT
This sequence comes from uncultured Akkermansia sp., assembly GCA_964566105.1. Taxonomy (GTDB): domain Bacteria; phylum Bacteroidota; class Bacteroidia; order B-17B0; family Aurantibacillaceae; genus Aurantibacillus. Next base: position 1,637 of record CAZMHW010000106.1, on the reverse strand, counting down.
GAACGATAAGTTGTATATCGAATACGATTCGTTGTACACCGACAACTACCTTCGGCATTATATCTCTCAGTGTGCCGAGTCAGACAGCGCCTGCGTGTTAGTGAAAACAAAAGATTTTTTTCGTCAGCAGTTTAAAACAGCGTCCATTCCTTTTTTTAGTGAAAAAGACTCAGTAGTAAAGGTCAATTTTTGTATAAAGCGTACACTGACGAAAGAGGAGTTTATACGTGTGAAACATGACCTCCTGGCGCAGGAAGACGCACAAATTAAACACTATTTTGGTACCAGAGCGGAAATGGAAGCTGCCCGGGATCCTCTTGGTTTTTATTGGGTAGATCGGAACGAGGGTACCGGAGATCAGGCCCCCAGCGAGGGGGATCAGGTTGGCATAAGCTACCAGGGTGAGTATTTAACGGGACGCTTCCTCGAGAAATCCCCTGAAAAATTCGAGTTTATTGTAGGAACACCAGACCAACTTTTAAAAGGACTAAATTATGTTATTAGTCGGCTAAAATTGGCAGGGAATGCAAAAATTATCTTACCTTCACAGCTTGCTTTTGGAGAAAACGGGAGTAGTAATGGAATGGTTCCACCCTTTACGCCATTGGTTTATAGAATTGAAATACTTGAACATAAAATAAATACGGATCTGACAGAACAAAAACGTAAGACCCCGAAAAAAAATATAAAAAATAAAACAAAAAAAAATAGATGAAAAAAGTAACATTACTTGCAACAGCAGCCATAGCCTTAGTTTTTGGCGCATGTAACGACTCTCAGTTTGATGGTTACACCAGGGCCGAAAATGGGTTACATTACAAATTTTTTAATCACGACGAACATGGAACAAAAATTCAGGAAGGTGATGGTATAACATTGCGTTATATTATTTCCCGTCAGGACAACGACTCTGTGATTATTGATTCTAAGGATGCAAGCAGGGACGGATCTGGGTATGTTCCTTTTGGAATGTCTAAATCGTCGTTTAAAGGGAGCTTTGAAGATGGTCTTTTAATGATGGCTAAAGGAGATAGCGCGGTGTTTATCATTTCAGCGGATTCGTTTTTCTTAAAAACAAACCGTCAGAATGAATTGCCTAAAGGATTTAATCCGGGATCTTTCTTAAAAGGTGTGTTTATGGTGAAAGAAATCCGCACTAAAAAGGAAATGGAAGAAAACCAAAAGAAACAAATGGCTGAGCAGGAAGCGCGAATGAAAGAACAAGAAGCTCTGGCTAAAGAACTGGAACCTAAAGAAAAACCGGCACTTGAAAAGTACCTGGCTGACAATAAAATCAAAACCAAACCCACCGCAAGTGGTTTGATTTACATTGAAGTGCAAAAGGGCACCGGAGCAAGTCCAAAACCTACCGACATCGTTAAATTTAATTACACCGGTAAATTACTGGATGGAACCGTTTTTGACAGTTCTGAAGGTAAGGGACCAATTGAATATCCTTTAAACCAACTCATCGCAGGATGGATCGAAGGTATGCAAATGATGAAAAAAGGTGGAAAAGCGAAATTGATCATTCCTTCTGCTTTGGGTTACGGATCACGTGGTGGTGGACCAATACCTCCGTATTCTTCACTGGTATTTGATCTTGAACTCGTAGATTTTAAAGCGGCTCCTGAAGG
>CAZMHW010000105.1:0-9725 GCA_964566105.1 uncultured Akkermansia sp. | reverse complement strand
GCCCTACCCTGTCTTTCGGCGCTTATGAATCCGGCTTTTAAAACCAACGAGCATAACGATTGTGGTCCGGTGGTTGATAAATACAGTAAAATACCTGACGAACAATTTTACAAAATCCAGAAACAGTCCATTCCCCAACTACTGGCCGACACTTCAAAACAGGAACTCGTGGTGTCCTGGTCAGTGAAATCAGATCGTAAAACGTTTGCAGAAATGTACTGTGATTTTTCAAACACCGATTTGCGTGAGAAAATAAGCGGTATTCGCTGTCCGGCCCTCATCTTGCTGGAATCGTATTTTGTGAATTTTACACCGGCCATCAACGAACAATTTCGTAATTTAAAAACCGCGAATCTTCAGTATTCCACTAAAGGTTTGCATTTTATCATGTACGACGATAAAGATTGGTATCAAAAACAAGTACTTGGCTTTACAAAATCCTGATTCAGGAATGAGTTTTGAAGAAGTGTATACTACCTATTGGCAAAAGGTTTACCGTTTGTGCATGGGTTATGTGAACGACCGGGACCGTGCAAAGGATCTGGCCCAGGAAACCTTCATTACCGTGTGGCAACAGTTACCAAAATTCAGAGGAGAAGCTTCCATGGGTACCTGGATTTTCAGGATCGCTTCTAACCAATGCCTGAGACAACTGGAAAAAGAAAAACGAATGCCTTTAAGTTCTTTTCCCGCACAGATAGAAGATAAAGGGCATGGGAATGAGGATCACAAAATTCAATTTTTATACGCCTGTATTTCAGAGCTTCCCGAAACCGACCGTATTATTATTTCGCTGGAACTGGAAGACATGAAACAAGCCGACATCGCCTCTATCGTTGGAATTTCGGAAGCCAACGTGCGGGTGAAAATACACAGGATCAAAGAAAAGTTAACACAAAAATTCAGCAAGTATGAGCACTAGTCCGGACTTTAAATACTTATGGAATAAACAGGAAGTAGCCACGCCCGATATGACGGAGTTGCTAAAAAAAACAGGACACTTCCGCCGGCGTCAGCTGGGGAAACTTATTCTTACCAATGTGCTTTTAACCGCCACAGCCCTGTTTATTGGATACATCTGGTACAACTACCAACCTCAGATGATCAGCACTAAAACAGGAATGGCCTTAGTCATTCTCGCTATGTTCTGTTTCCTGGTTGTCTATAACGGCTGGCTCCCGTTACTTAAGAAGATAGAACACACAAGCACTACGCAAGTCTATCTGCAGCAACTTTTAAAATTAAAGGAAAAACAACGCTTTCTGCAAACAACCATGCTCAGTGTTTATTTTCTAATGCTGAGTCTTGGCATTTTTCTTTACATGATAGAACCTGTTTCGCAGATGAGCAAGGGATGGGCAATCTTTTCGTATGGCCTCACGCTCGTATGGGTTTGTTTCAACTGGTTTTTTATCCGGCCCAGGAATATCCGTAAACAAGAACAAAAAATAAATGCGCTGATTGCCGACTACCAGGCCCTTAACGCCCAGTTGCAAAAAGACTGAGACAAAAAGAGATTGTGTTTGAATAAATCGTAATTTTAATTCGCCAAACACAGGTGTTTTTGCCGGCATTAAAATGGATGCTAACAGCTATCCCGATGAACTGAAAGTCTCAGAAGCTTTGCAAATTTATTTTGCCAGATACCACTTTGCCGATGGAGGTTACAAGGACAAGTACTTCAGAATTAAACTAGGTCCGCTCTTTATCCCTGTACCAAATACCACATCTCGTATTGAGGCTGTGAAATTTCACGACATTCACCACCTCTTAACCGAATACACGGCCCTTTGGAAAGGCGAAGTAGAAATAGGTGCCTGGGAAATTGCTTCGGGGTGCGGTAAGCACCTTATCGCCTGGTTTCTGAATTTCGGCTCCTTTTGCGTGGGACTTTTTTTGTATCCAAAAGCCCTGTTTGAAGCCTTTGTTAAAGGAAGACATGTCAGAATAAACTTATACAAAGGTTACGTTTATGACGAAACCCTCTTAAACAAAACGGTCGGCGAACTCAGAAAGGAATTAGACGTCGCACATTCAACACGCACCCGCCTCTCAGACATAATCTATTTTATCCTTTGGTGCTTGCTGGCAGCCAGTATACCTCTTGTTTTTGCGGCAGGGCTATTTTTTCTCTGCTAACAAGCATAAGGCCTCAACTGATTAAAATCAGGATCTCCGGCGCTTAATTTCTTCTTCAAAAAAAATAAATTCTTAACTTAGACTGGTATCTGCACTCTGTACTCGCTGACTCTTTTAAGATTCCGGCTTTTTAAACACTTTAAATATGTTAACACAGTATGATAGATTCAGTACATCAAAACAAACCCGTAATTGTTGACGAAGAATATTTTAATAATCTGAGAACTACCGAGTACGAAAACCTGAATCAGCAACATCAGGTGTATCTGGATTATACCGGTGCTAATCTGTATCCAAAATCCCTGATCTTAAAACATCAGGCCCTGTTGTTGAACAACATTCTGGGTAATCCCCATTCTACCAACCCCACTTCACAAAAGGCAACACATCTGGTGGAATCCACCCGCGCAAAAATTCTGGAATTTTTTAATGCCGGAGACTACACCTGTGTGTTTACACAAAACGCCTCAGGCGCATTAAAGATCGTTGGGGAAAGTTACCCCTTCACTGAAAAGAGCAAATTACTTTTGTTAAGCGACAACCACAATTCCGTGAACGGTATTCGTGAATTTTGCAGGGCAAAAAAGGGAACCACCGAGTACATACCTCTGAACTACGAAGACCTGCAGATCAATGACAACTACCTGAAAACAGTGCTCAGCAGTCCGGTTGCGGGTAATGCCAACCTGTTTGCCTTTCCCGCACAATCAAACGTATCCGGGGTAAAACACGATTTGGGATGGATCGACTATGCTCAGCAAAAAGGCTACGATGTTTTGTTGGATGCCGCGGCGTTTGTTCCCAGTTCAAAATTAGATTTGTCTTTGTATAAACCGGATTTTGTTTCCATTTCCTTTTACAAAATCTTCGGATATCCTACCGGCATAGGTTGCCTGCTTATTAAGAACAGTACCTTTCACAAACTCAATAAACCCTGGTTTGCGGGTGGAACCGTTACCCTCGTTTCCGTGGCCTCTCAAAACAAGTTCCTCGCTAACGGACACGAGCGTTTTGAAGACGGCACACTTAATTTCAACAACATTCCGGCTATAAAGATCGGACTGGAATTTATCGAATCTATTGGTATCGAAAGAATTTCTGCACGGGTGCGCTCTTTGATTGAATACCTCGCGTATGAACTTGAACAATTGCGTCACGACAATGGTCGTGCCCTTGTAAAAGTTTTTGGCCCAAAAAGTTTTGATCACCGGGGCGGAAACATTATCCTGAATTTTTTTGATCCACAGGACAAAGCTTACCCTTTCGAAAAAATAGAAGAACTCGCCAATCAACAGATGATCTCCGTGCGCTCCGGTTGTTTTTGCAATCCGGGAATTGACGAGATCAACAACTGCATTACCAACGAGGAAATGTCTACTTACTTTTTAACCCATGAAAAAGGGGATTACCACGACATGGTGAACTACCTCGGGAAAATGCGCGGCGCTACAAGGGTATCGGTGGGTATTGCCACAAATAAACGGGATCTGGATGTGTTTATTGCTCTTATAGCCACCCTCAGAAATAAGGAGAAGATTTAGTACCTTGGATCATCAAAAAAAATGCGGGTAATTTTTACTTTAGTTACACTTCTTTTTCTCAAATCAGGATTGACGTTTTCTCAATACCCTGTCATCTTTGGACTGGAAAAAAAAGTGAGCATCAGCGGACTAAGCTTTGATGCGATGGAAGCTTTCATCTCTCCCAACGGGAACACACTCTTTTTTAACTCTCTCAATTCCGGTGGAAATACAAATTTGTATTATGCTACTCGTGTAGATGACACCACTTTTAACTATGTCGGGCTGGTTGGCGGTTGTTACGATCCTTCACCTAATCACCTCGACGGTGTTGCTTCCTTAGACGCATCGAATAACTTTTTCTGGGTATCGCTGCGTAATTATCCGCTTGTTCTGCAAAATCTGCAAAGGGGTACTTATGCGAACGGCACTGTAAGTAACCTCAGCAAAGTGTATGGCGATTTTTACATAAACACTCCCGGCTGGCTCATTATGGATGCGGCCATCAATTATCAGGGAGACCGTTTATATTACTGCAATGCCCTTTTTAATTCCAGCTGCAGCCCGGGGATTCCCTGCCAGGCCAGGCTCGGTGTAGCACAGCGCATCAACGATTCCACCTTTAACAAACTTTCCAATACAGATGGAATTTTTTCACAGGTAAATGACACGAATTACATCGTGTATGCTCCTCAGGTGACGCCAGATGGGCTGGAACTTTATTTTACACGTATTAAAAAAAACACCTTCCAGTCTGAAATCTGCATATCTACACGAAACACCGTCAACGGTACTTTTAGCACAGGCACTGTTATTCACTCTAAGCTCGGCTTTGTTCCTGAGGCTGCCAGTCCCACCACAGATAAACAAAAAATATACTACCATCAGAAAGATGCCAACGGTATTTTTAGAATTTACATGCGCTACAGACTTGTCCCTGATGAGATTATAGAAAATAAACCGCAAGAAGGTTTGTCTTTTTTTCCGAATCCTGTCAACACCCTACTGACCTTGCATCCTCCCAATCCTGATAAAAACTTTGTCGTGGAAATTCTGAGCCTGGCAGGTCAGGTTGTCCTCACGACCGAAAACACAGTCACCATAGACCTTTCGGAATTAAAAAGCGGGATCTATCTTCTTCTGGTAAAACAAAAAGACAGGGTATTAAGGGCAAAATTCCAGAAACTTTAACCTACTTCTTTTGGGATTTCCTTCTTTTTTGAAAACAAACTATCTTCACCAGGCAATCCTTACCAATGAATCCCGAAATAAAATATCTTTCTGAGAAAAAACTAGTTGGCAAACGCATAAACATGAGTCTGGCACAAAACAAAACACCAGAGCTCTGGAGAAGTTTTATGCCGCGCCGTAAAGAAATTAAAGACGCACTCAATACCCACCTCATTTCCATGAGTGTTTACGATCCTTCCTATAGTTTTACAGACTTTAATCCCACTTCCACTTTCGATAAGTGGGCGGCACTGGAAGTAAGAGACCTCAGCTCAGTTCCCGAAGACATGGAATCATTTATTTTACCCGAAGGTGAATACGCGGTATTTTTTTACAAAGGCCGTTCAAGTGATCCTTCCATTTTCTATCACATTTTTGGCAGTTGGTTGCCGGGCTCAGAATACGTTCTGGATAAGCGGCCTCACTTTGAATTACTGGGAGAAAAATACAAAAACGACGATCCGGATTCAGAAGAAGAAATCTGGATTCCTGTTAAACGCAAATCGTCATAAATCAGCAGATGCTGTTTAGATTTTTTCGTTGGCTAGTTTTAACCCTAACAAGATAAAAACCGAGCCCATGATCTTATTGAGCCAGTTTGAAATTTTCTCACTGGCCCTTAATCTGTTGGTAAGGAGTGCCGCCATGTATACCAAAACGATGTTGATAAGAATGGCGATCACATTCACGGTTATCCCCAGAAAAAAAATATCGCGTGTTTGATGCTCGCTTTCGCTGCTCACAAATTGTGGTAAAAAGGCAAGGAAAAAGATCGCCACTTTGGGGTTTAACACATCACTCAAAAAACCCTGCCAGAAAATTTGCCTGCCGCTTTTCTGAGTCAAGGAACCTGCTTCAATTGTTACCGCGGATGTTTTTGAACGCAAGGTCTGGATACCAATGTAAATTAAATAAAGTGCGCCGGCCCACTTCAGAATCGTAAAGGCATAAGCCGAAGTAGCGAGCAGGGCGGACAAGCCAAGTACCGCGCCAACCAGATGTACGTATGCTCCGGCGTTTATACCCATTGCAGCAAGGATACCAGCTTTTCTGCCCCTTGCGAGAGTGCAGCTCAATAAAAAAATCATATCAGGCCCCGGTACAATGCAAAGAATAATACTGGCGAGTACAAATACTAAATAATTGTCCATAGTTTTTTTAAATGTAATAATAATGTGAAATATATAAAAATTCTTCTTGAGACACGCTTCTAATTTCGTTACCTTGCATAGCATATGAATGCGCCAGGAAAATCTTCCCTTTTAATTAATTGACCATTGTGTATGAGCACTAAAAAAACAAAACAATCCAAACTAATGCGTTTCTGGAAACTGTTAGGTCCGGGACTTGTTACAGGTTCCAGCGATGACGATCCATCCGGAATAGCCACTTACTCGCAGGCTGGCGCCCAATATGGCCTCGCTACCTTATGGACAGCCCTTATCACATTTCCCTTAATGGCAGCAATACAGGAAATGTGCGCCCGGATAGGATTGGTTACCTCCCAGGGCTTAACCGGGACTCTCAAAAAAAATTACCCCAAAGCCGTTCTTTATCTTATGGTTTTGTTTAGTTTCCCCGCCATTGTAATGAACATAGGGGCTGACATAGCCGGCATGGGCGCTGTTGCCAACCTCTTATTTCCCTCCATCCATGCCAATTATTTCAGTGTGGGTTTTACCGTCTTATTATTGGTACTCATTATTTATCTTCCCTATCAACAATTTGCTAAAATTTTGAAATACCTCTGCCTGGTATTGCTGGTATACCTGATAGTTCCCTTTTTATACAAGCAAGACTGGGCCGATCTGCTCAGAGGTGCACTTATTCCAACACTTACCTTTAATGAAAGTTTTCTTGCCATACTGGTAGCCATCTTAGGAACAACGATTTCTCCATACCTCTTTTTTTGGCAGGCCACTATGGTAGCGGAAGAAATGAAACACAGAAAAAAACACCTGTTCATTAATAAAAAAATAATGCACGACATGAAACAGGATGTGGATGTAGGTATGTTGTTCTCCAATATTGTCATGTTCTTCATTATCCTTACCAGCGGTACAGTGCTGTACAATGCCGGTATTTATCACATCGATACAGTGGAAGAAGCCGCTCAGTCCCTAAAACCCCTGGCCGGCGATTTTGCTTATCTGCTTTTTGCCATTGGGGTTATTGGCACAGGGCTCCTTGCTATTCCTGTATTGAGCGGCTCGCTCTCCTACATTGTTACAGAAACCTTCGGCTGGGAACAGGGGCTGGATAAAAAGTTTCACGAAGCCAAAGCCTTCTACCTGGTCATCGCTTTCGCACTTATTCTGGGCTTGCTCATCAATTACATCGGACTGTCCCCCATTAAAGCACTTATTTATTCGGCTATACTATACGGACTCACTGCGCCTGTACTCATTGCCATCATTCTCCACATTTCAAACAACAAAAAAATAATGGGAGAATACGTGAACGGACAATGGTCGAATATTCTGGGCTTTTTAACCTTAATACTCATGACAGCAGCTGGTGTTGCCATGATTTACTTTCAGTTTAAAGGTAACTAAGCCTGAGTGATTACTCTTCACTCGACTGATTGATGAGTTCTCCGTCAAGAACACCTATGATTTTAAAATCGGTACGTCTGTTACGCGCTCTTCCGCTAGGATTATCACTTCCATCAGGGTTCTCGTTTGGTGCCAAAGGCTGACTTTCACCGTAGCCTTTCGCTTTTAAACGGTTCGGTGCAATTCCCTTGCTGATAAGGTAGTCTACAATACTTTCCGCGCGTTTCTGAGACAATTTGAGGTTGTAGGATTCACTTCCCTTACTATCGGTATGTGCCTGAATTTCTATAATTAGTTCCGGGTTGGCAAGCATCATATCCAGAACAGTGGAATCCAATCCGGACTTGCTGCTTTCCGAAAGAACTGTTTTATCAAATTCGTAACGCACATTTGGAATACGTCTTGGTTCTTTTGGTTTTCGGATGAGTTGCAGGTCTTTCACCAGGTTTTTTGAAACCGTAATTCCATGTGTGGTCAGATCTTCGCTCGTTCCTAAAAAATCTTCTTTTTTAACCACCAGAAAATAATCCTGCCCTGCTTCCACCGGTACTTTGTATTGACCGAGGCTATCGCTGTTAATGGTTTTTACCAGGAATTTTTCTTTGGTCTTTTTATCCAGGATAAACAATTCAATACTCGCGTTGGGTACCATCACATTTCTGTCCAACATTTCGCTCACGCTTCCCGAAACAGTCAAACGAATGTATTCCGAATGCCTGTAATAATAAATATCATCACAGCAGGTACTGTTTTTAAGCGTGTTACCACCTTTGCGGTTACTCACAAAAAAACCTTCTCCCCGGTTGGTGGAAATGGTGTAAAACACATCATCCGCCCCCGTGTTTATGGGTTGACCAATGTTCTCTGAACCTGTCCACTTTTTTCCGTCGGTTTTAGTCCGGAAAATATCAAAACCTCCCAGTCCACCCAGACCATTAGAACTAAAATACAAGGTCCGCGTCTCGTTGTCAAAAAACGGACTAATCTCATCCAAAGACGTATTTATTTTTGTGCCTGCATTTTTTGGGGTTTTATAGATCTTATTCTTTTTGTCATACACTGTATACCAGATGTCCAGCCCACCCTTTCCTGCCTTGTTATCGCTCACATAATAAATCACCTCATTTCCTTTTACCGGATCAATGGTTACTGCCGGCATGGTAGACGTGTATTTAGGATTGTTTACGTGTTTTGGAAGTTTAACCGGTTCTGTCCAGCTATCTCCTACTTTCTCTGAAACATAAATGGCACACACCATTTTCTCCATGTAATTTAATTTACAGCGGGTAAAATAAATTCGTTTCCTGTCCGGGCTGAAACTGGCGTTACCCGTATTATAATCGTCATCGTTCAGATTATTGCCGTATTCTCCAACGAATTTCCAGGTACCATTTACTCTTCTGGCCTTATACAATTTACGTTTCACGCTGCGTGCCGTATCATCCTCAATCAGATATTCTTTTTTTTCCGTTCGAAAGGAGGTAAAGACCATTTCATCGTCGTTGAAATTAATGGGCGCTGCCTCCGTGTGTACTTTGTTAATAGCGGTATCCAGGTGTTGTACCACAATTTTATACTCCACTCCAATGATCTTAACAACCGAGTCGCAAAAAGCCATTTCACGACTAGCCAGCCGTTTGAGTTTTTTATCCTCCCCCTTGTACTCTTTCTTAAATTTTTGAAAATTAATGCGGGCACTGTCGTATTGTGCGTTCGATTTCATCATGAGCGCATGATAATACAATGCCTCCGGTGCTTTTTCCCTGCTGGTGTTGTAGGCCTGCAGAAACATACGCTGCGCCCGGTCATAGTCCCGTATCTCCATGTAAGAATGAGCCAGCAGATCTTTAGCCTGGGCATCGGTTGGATAGGATTTAAGATAGACTTCAAAAAAAGAAATGGCGGAAGTAGGATCGTTTTGTTTCAACGCGCTCTTCCCTAATTTTTTAAGAGTTTTTCCCTTGGCATTTTTAAGCATGAGGCTATCCGGTTGCGCTTTTGCGATCACAACCAAAAAAATAAATAAACAGATGAGCCTAATATCTTTCACAAGGAATTATTTTTTTAGTGAGACGTGTACTTTTTGCGCGGTAAATAAAGGCAATTTCGTAAGCTCCCTTACTGTTTACCGCTGTTTTTAATTCCGAAAAGGTAATATCGTAGCTGAAGCCCAACGTGTAATGCGAATAGTTAATACCGGCGGTCACTATGCCCGCGTCCGAATTGCGTTTAATCCCATCGCGCCACATAAAACCGGCAAACACCGAATTACTAAAGAACG
>CAZMHW010000104.1:8497-9768 GCA_964566105.1 uncultured Akkermansia sp. | reverse complement strand
AATAAATAATTGTAGGATAGTACTAACTTTGCCAAAATCTGGCTCCGTAGTTCAATGGCGGGGCGAGCCCGCCACGGAGAGTTTACCTCTCCGCTGGATAGAATGACAAATCCCAAAAACATGAACTCCATCTATTACACGTACATCCTGTATTCGCCCTCACACAAACGTTATTACATCGGACAAACCAATAACCTTGCCGGGCGAATCGTGAGACACAATAACGGCCTTGTCACCTCAACAAAACCTTACAAACCATGGGAGTTGGTTGGTTCCATCGAAAAGACTGGTCGGAAAGAGGCAATGCAACTCGAAAGAAAACTAAAAAATCTTAACACTGAGGATTTGGAAAAATTTATTCGAAAATATTTCAATAAATAATTGTAGGATAGTACTAACTTTGCCAAAATCTGGCTCCGTAGTTCAACTGGATAGAATGACAGATTCCGGTTCTGTTGGTTGGAGGTTCGAATCCTCTCGGGGTCACATAAAAAAACGAAAGCCTTTTCGATTCATTTCGGAGAGGCTTTTGTATTTAACCGCCTTATCTTTTTTCCGGAATAAAAAACACTTCCACTCGCCTGTTCTTTTCCCTTCCCTCAGCTGTCAAATTGCTTGCTACCGGAATTTCATCGGCATACCCATTTGTTTTAATTTTACTTTTAAATTCAGGCAACTGTTTTATTAAGTAGTCTTTAATTGCTTCCGCCCTGTTTACAGACAATTTTTGATTCAGGCTTTTGTTCCCGACACTATCGGTGTGACCATTGATTACCAGATTAAAATCCGGATTCAGCTTCAGTTCCTTCACAATTTCGTCCAACTCCTTTTTCGCTTCAGGCTTAATTTTAGACTCATTGGTATTAAACAAATACAAGGCGTTAAGAGCTAATTGTCTTGCAGAACCTATAGCTGCCACCGCGTCAATGTCCGCCCCAGGCCAAACTTTATCTCCCTTTTTGGCAGAAGTACCAGCGTCCACCAGTTTGATGTAAGGAAAAATATCTCCCGGTTTCGTGGAGTCTCCAATGTCAACCAGAGCGTTGCCTCCACTTATTTTCCCAACATTGATCCAGCTTTTTCCGTTTTTTGAAACAAATAAATAGGTGTCTTCTACATATCTTCCCACCTCAAAAACATATAAATCCGGACCATTTATGTTTACTAGTGCATTGTCTGTAAAAGCGAGAACCAACTCTCCCTTAATGCCAAGAGACACAAAGCCGCTGATTTTTTGCTCATTAAAATCAGGTTGGCCCACGGCGTCCATC
>CAZMHW010000104.1:0-8487 GCA_964566105.1 uncultured Akkermansia sp. | reverse complement strand
GCTTTTGAAAACTCCGCAACAGGCGGAGGATTTCCTACTTTATATGAGATCAATTTATCGGCAAAAGAAATGTCCCCCAGAGGCAACTTAATTTTGCCGCCATGGCCGTCGTTGTATTCCTTTTCCGTGCTTTGGGAAAAAGTCAACTGAGTTCCCAAGAGACATAAAACGAGGAGTTTTTTCATGGAGTTATATTCTTTTGTTGGGCTAAAGATACTGCCTTTTCATTCCTCCCCCTAAAAGCGTGATTTTTTGTCGAAATATATAGGCTATTGGACTATTAAAGGCGTTTTTGGAGCGGCCAAGTTTGCCAAACACGCTGTTATTTCAAATTCAATGCTATTTTTGCACATCAAATTTATAATTCATGAAAAAACTCGTATTTGCGTTAATTGTTGCCCTTTCAATTAACAGTGTGTCGGTAAAAGCCGATGAAGGTATGTGGCTGGTTCAGCTCATTGGGGAAAAGACCTATGCCGACATGGTGAAAAGAGGCTTAAAATTGAGTAAAGAACAATTGTACAGTATGAATAACAATAGCATTAAAGATGCTATCGTTCTTTTTGGTGGCGGTTGTACCGGAGAAATAGTAAGTAAAGAAGGTTTATTGTTTACCAACCACCACTGTGGTTACGATAATATTGCCAGTTCCAGTTCGGTTGAGCATAATTATTTAAGAGATGGTTTTTGGGCAAAAAGCAAGCAGGAAGAGATTGCTTGCCCTGGTTTAAGTGTACAATTTCTTGTAAAAATAGAAGATGTGACTGAAGCTGTAATGGTCAAATTAAAAGATGTAAAACCTAATGAAATTACCTCCAAATTACCTGGGATCTTAACAGAAATGTCGGCAAAAGCATCGGAAGGTACAGGTTACGAAGTGCGTGTAAGCAGTTTCTTTAAAGGGAATCAATTCCTTCAGTTCACTTACCAGCGTTACAAAGATGTGCGTCTTGTTGGAGCTCCCCCTGAAAGCATTGGTAAATTTGGAGGCGATACCGACAACTGGGAATGGCCACGTCACACCGGTGATTTTTCTATTTTCCGCGTGTATATGTCGGCTGACGGAAAGCCAGCAGAATATAAAGCAGATAACGTTCCGTATAAACCAAAGCACTTTTTACCGGTATCTATAAAAGGGGTGAATGACGGCGATTATGCCATGATATATGGTTATCCTGGTGGTACTAACCGCTACGAAACTTCTTACGGCGTAAAATTGAAAATAGACATTGAAAATCCGAATCTCGTTAATTTACGCGATGCCCGTTTAAAAGCCATGATGGCCGAAATGATAAAAGATCCTGCGGTAAAAATTCAATTAGCGAGTTCTTACGCCGGTATTGCTAACTACTGGAAGTTTTTTGACGGAGAAAGTAAACAACTGATCAAACACAACGTAATCGCTCAAAAAGAAAAAGATGAAAAAAACTTTGAAACATGGGCAAAAGGCAAAACAGAATACGACAATTTGTTCGCCGATATTAAAACCACCTACGATGCCTGGAGACCCTATGCAAAAAGCCGTGTGTATCTGAACGAAGGAATCCTGGGTTCACCTCTTATGGGTTTCTGTGCTAATTTAAAAAACCTCGATGATGTTTGTTCTAAACCGAACGCTACCGCCGAAGAGATCGCAAAAAGTACTAAAGGAATTAAAGCGGCTTACGATCGTTTTATTAAAGGCGAGAACACACCTTCTGACAAAAACATTCTGGCAATTGTGTTAAAAGCATTTCATCAGGATGTAGACGCAAACCAACAGCCTGCGGCCTTTTATTCTATGTTGCAAACTTCTTATGGTGACTTAAGTAAAGACGAAACGTATCAAAAATATGCCAAAGATGTTTTTGACAACAGTATGGCGCTTAGCAAAGAAAAATTCGAAACTTTCCTTGCAAAACCTGATACAGCAGCTCTTCACAAAGATATGGCTTATAAAACCGCTATGGCTTTTGTAAACAATTTCAACAACAACTACGCAAAATATTTTAAAGAGTTTCAGGCAAACAGTTACGCTTTGAACAACAAATATTTGAAAGGTGTTTTGGAAATGAAAAAAGGTCAGGCGCTTTATCCGGATGCCAACCAAACCATGCGTTTGTCCTATGGTAATGTAAAATCCTATTCGCCAAGAGATGCTGTTAAATACAAAGAAATTTGCACGTTAAGCGGTGTAATGGAAAAATACAAACCGGGTGATTACGAATTTGACATTCCCGCTAAATTGCTTGAACTGATCAGCGCCAGAGACTATGGGCAATACCTGGATAAAAAAGCAAACGACGTTGTTGTTTCATTTATCACCACCAACGACATTACAGGTGGCAACTCAGGGTCTCCTGTTCTCAATGCAAAAGGAGAACTGATCGGTTTAGCTTTTGATGGCAACTACGAAGCCTTAAGTCATAAAATTGCTTTTGACGGCGAATTAAACAGAACCATTTGCCTGGACGTGCGCTACCTGTTATTTGTAGTAGACAAGTTAGGCGGCGCTAAAAATCTGATCGATGAATTAGTGCTTTCAAAATAATTTTACAACACAATTTTTTTCTAAAGGAGAACGTTACCGTTCTCCTTTTTTTATTCCGGAACTCCCTTTTGTTTTGAACCGCTTTTTTTGTAGTATTGATAGTTCAAATTCTTGCAATGCTATAAATAAGCGAATTACTGAGTCAGGTCATTATGAAAACACGTTTATCTTTCTTTCTTTTTCTTTGTTCCGTTTTTTCATTTTCCCAAAAAAGATCTGGTTACATTGAGCAACGAAATGGATCACTTCAGGGGTACGTTCTTTTTGCGCCACTGCATTCAAAAACAACTTACCTCATCGACAAATGTGGGAAACAAGTACATAGCTGGAAAAGTAACTATCCCCCTGGTCAATCCGTTTATCTTTTAAAAAACGGGGATCTTTTAAGAGCCGCCAATGATTCCAATAAAACATTTAAAGGCGGTGGTACCATTGAAAAATACGACTGGAATAATAAACTTCTATGGTCTTATAAAATCTCAGACTCTGTTCAATGCCAACATCATGACATCTGCCCTCTACCCAACGGGAATATTCTGGCTCTGGTTTGGGAGAAAAAAAGTGCGAAAGAGGCCGTCCTGGCGGGGCGTGATCCAAAATTGCTGGGGACCTCTATTTGGAGTGAAAAACTAATGGAGCTTAAGCCCTCAGGAAAAAATAATGCCAAAATAGTGTGGGAGTGGCATGTATGGGATCACCTTATTCAGGAATACGATTCCCTGAAAAGTAATTTTGGAAAGGTTTCTGAAAACAGACAATTGATAGACCTCAATTTTTTAGCCTCCACTGAAGCAGATTGGCTTCACTTTAATTCCGTTGCATATAATCCTCTGCTTGATCAAATAATAATAAGCAATAGAAATTTCAGTGAAATTTTTATCATAGATCATAGTACAACCAGCTCGCAGGCAGCTTCTCACAGTGGCGGCAAATACGGTAAAGGAGGCGACTTACTTTACCGTTTCGGAAACCCTGCGGCTTACAAGAGCAAAGAAAATCAGCAGCAAATCTTATATGGCCAACACAACGCCCACTGGATTGATCAAGGTCTTACAGATGCAGGTAAAATTATGCTTTTTAATAACGGACAGGGACGAAGAGATCAGATGATTTCCAGCGTAGATGTTATTAATCCTCCGGTGGATGCTGCAGGGCATTACGGTCCTATTGAAAAAACAGAATACTTACGCTATTATTCAGAAGGGGAGGCAGACGAGGCCGGGGGCAGTTTCTTTTCTCCGAATGTCTCCAGCGCGCAACGTTTAAGTAATGGTAACACGCTGGTATGTTCGGGTTCAACCGGACGTTTCTGTGAACTTGATCCTGACAAAAATACGGTTTGGGTGTATATTAACCCGGTAACACGCAATGGCATTACAAAACACAGCGACCTGGCGACACAAAATCAGGTATTCCGTTGCCTTTTTTTTAATGCTGATTTCAGCGCTTTTAAAGGAAAAAAATTACAACCTCAGCTTCCTATCGAGAGTGGGCCATACGATTACATTTGCATTCCAGGACTTCCGGGAAAAAAATAATTATTGTCCTGTGAGTTTTCGCGCCTCAGTAATATCCAGGCGTTGTCCGTTTTGCAAAGCAATTACAAAACAATCTTTAAACCCTTTTTCACGCAGGCGATTTTGATGTGCTTGCGCGTCCTTGAGCAGGTTAAATTTCCCGGAAGTGTATTTCAGTGTATTGTTCACGCGGTAAAAATCAGCGTCTGTAATTGCGGCGAATTTTTCCTGCTTTAGATTTAAAGTAATGTCGCTCGTGGCGAACTGCACTTTGAAAACAATTTCATTTTTTGCCGGAAGTTCTTTCTTCTTAACAATCTCTGCAGGTTTCAAATCCTCACCTTTGTTGTTAAGAACAGGGTTGTCCTCTTTCTTATCACCTGCAGGTTTTACCTCTTTCTTAAAATTCTTTGCAATGTCTTTGGCTGACACACTCGTGTCCTTTTTGGAACTTATCACTTTGACGGTATCCCGTTCTTTTAATTCAATCTCCGCATATTTATTATCGTCTACCGGTTCTTTCCCCTTTTGCGTTGTTGAATTAGTTTCTTTAGTATCAGCAGCCTCCCCGCTTGTCTTCATCGGGGTTTCCTTCTTTTCAGCAACTACTTCCTTTATTTTCGAACTGCCCGTGTCCTGTTGTTTTGTGTCTTCCGCTACTTTCACCTCATCTTCATCATCGTCGTCATCTGATTTTTTTTGAGCTGGCAGATTCCCGGCTTTTACATTTTCGTTTTCGAGAGGCGTTTGGTTTTCAAATTCGTCATTGTACTCTTTTTTACTTCCTTCTACTTCGTCCTTATATTTTCGAAAGCCTCTGAACATGGCCTTTGCCAGATACTCCTGCCCCTTTTCGCTTCCCAGGAATTGCTCCTCCAGAGGATTGGTCAGATACCCAATCTCTGTGAGAATGCTCGGCATGGAAGTTCTCCAGAGCACCCAGATACTCTGCCGGTGAACACCTTTGTCAATTCTTCCCGCCTTCTTACCGTACTCATCCTGAATTTTCATGGCCAGACTGGCGCTTTGAATTACATAGGCCGATGTATAATTACTCATGATGATATAACTTTCTTCGCTCTCCGGATCAAATCCACCGTATTTTTTTTCATAATCATCCTCATAAAAGATCGCGGAGTTCTCGCGGGTCGCTACTTTCATTTTCCCTTCTTCATTCTTAAGCCCCATCACGTATGTCTCGGTTCCAAAAGGCACTGGATTTGTTTTTTCAACCACCACCAATTTTCCCTTTTTGTTTTTATACATCTTCGGGCGTTTTTTTCCTGTTTTCGGATCCTTTATCATTACAGGTTTTCCGGCCGCATTGCAATGAATGGAAATAAAAAGATCCGCCTTCGCTTTGTTGGCGATCTGTGCACGGTCTTCCAATTCAACAAATACATCTGTAGTGCGTGTATAAATGACCTTTACATCTTTAAAATTTTCCTCAATGTATTTACCCAACTTAAGAGCGACAGCAAGAGAGACTTCCTTTTCTTTGTGGATACTGCCGGAGCAGCCCGGATCCTTACCTCCGTGACCTGGATCAATCACCACTACTCTAATGGCATTTGCTCCCGGCTTGTGAAGCAGAGTAAAGGCCAGAGACGAAACAACCAGGCCCGCAAGGACTACGAAATATTGTAATTTTTTAACCATGTGCACCAATAAATTATTATGCAATACGTTAAAGTATTGTAGCTTTGTATGCATTTGTGCTTTGAATAAAAGTATTTGATTCTGCTTGATAATAGTCACACATAATAAAGTAGTTTTCTTCTTTGTACTGTTAATATCTTTGAGTATTAGCAAGTTAAATGCCCAAACCGGGACTAACGATACGTTAAAAAAAGTTAGCGCCGACACCTTAACTGCTTCAGAAGATTCCGAAGGCCTTAGCGAACAGGTAACATACACAGCAGAAGACAGTGTAGTTGCTCTTCCATTAGCTGGGAAAGCCCTGCTTTATGGCAAAGCCAAGGTTAATTACGGTGGAACAGATATTCAGGCCGAATTCATTGAGATTGATTATGCCAAAAGCATGATCCTTGCCTATGGAAAAAAGGACAGTACCGGCAAGCCAGTAGGAAACCCTGTATTTAAAGACGGGGACGAAACCATGGAAGCTGAAAAGATCATGTACAACCTTAAAACCAAAAAGGGCAAGATCTTTAATGCCTTAACAAAACAGGGCGAATTACTCATCATTGGAAACGAAATAAAAAAAGACAGTCTTAATAACATTTATTTTAAAAACATGCGCTGTCTTCCCTGCCAGGAAGCAGACGCCAGGACAGCCTTTAAAGCCACTAAAGCCAAAGCTATTCCTGATGACAAGATCGTAACCGGGCCAATGTTCCTCGAAATTGGAAATGTGCCAACCCCTTTGGGTTTACCCTTTGGTTATTTTCCCAACACCAAAAAACAGGCGAACGGCATTCTCTTTCCCACATTCGGTAATTCTGCCGAGAGAGGTTACAATTTAAGGCAGGGCGGTTACTATTGGGGAATTAATGACAAAACCGACATGATCATTCGGGGCGATATCTATGCTAATGGCAGCTGGTTGTTGAACACAAATAACAACTACAATATTTTATACAAATCTAAAGGATCGGTAAATTTGAGTTACAGCCGCTTCAATATTGGCGACAAAGACGTGCCTAAAACCTACAGTAAACAAAAAGCCTACGAAATCAGGTGGATTCACAATCAGGACAATAAAAGCAATCCAAGTATCCGTTTTGGCGCCAACGTGAACTATGTCAACAACCAGACGTATAACCGCTTTAACGCTGTTAATTCCGGTCAATACCTCACCAACACCTTTCAATCCAATATCAATTTCACCAAAACATTCAAATTAAGTTCTCTTAGCTTAAATGCCACACACAGTCAAAACACCATTAACAAACAAGTAGACATCACCTTTCCTTCCTTAACTTATAATGTGAACCGGTTCTTTCCTTTTAAAAGAGAAGCAGCCACCAAACAAAACGCCCTCGACAAATTAGGAATAAGTTATTTGCTCGAAGCCCGAAACACGCTTAGCGGTAAAGACTCTACTTTGTTTAAAGGAAGCCCTCTTGATAGCATGAATTATGGGATCAGGCATTCAATTCCTATTTCCACCAACTTTAACATTTTGAAATACATTACGGCTACTCCCGCCTTAAATTTATCTTCCGTAATGTACACCAAAACCATCCGGAAGGAATTTTATACCGATGTGATCCGAAACCATTCGGATAGCCAGGATAGCAGCGTTTATGGGGTGAAGACAAAAAACGTAAAGGACTTTGCCGCAGCTTACGATGCCAATTTTTCTACCGCTTTTAGTACTAAAGTTTATTTCGATTATCTGTTCAACAAAGGCAAGGTAAAACAGATCCGCCATCTTTTAATTCCAACTATTACTTATAACTACCGTCCCGATTTTGGAGAAAATCAATACGGCTTCTATAAAAAGGTTCAGTCAGATACATTGGGCAACACCTACCGCTACTCTATTTTCGAAAAAAATATTTATGGCGGCCCTGCCACAGGCAAACAAAACGCCATTAGCGTGAGTTTAAATAATAACCTGGAAGGGAAACTAAAACAAAAGACCGACACAGGAGTAACCTACAAAAAAGTAGTACTGTTGCAAAATTTAGGGATAGGCGGCTCGTACAATTTTGCAGCAGATAGTTTAAAAATGAGTCCGGTAAGTGTGACGGCCCGTACCGTTTTGTTTAAGTACTTCGATATTGTGGCTGGTTCTAGTTTTGATCCTTATGTGTATAACAAAACCTACAATAACCGAATTGATCAATACACCCTTAACAAAGATGGCAGGCTCGCCCGATTAACCAGCGCTAATTTCGCAGTGAATACCTCCATAGGCAGTAACATGCTCGAAGCGCTTCGCAAAGCAAGGCAAGCGCCAAATATGACCAATGGAGCGGAAAACGGAGCGGAAAACGATCTCAACGCGCAAGAGCAGTTGCCCTGGAACCTGAGGATAAATTACAACCTCGCGTTAACCAACGCCAATGATCACAGGTTACAACCCACACAAACGCTTAACTTTAGCGGCGACCTCATGCCAACCAAATACTGGAAAATCGGGATTACCAGTGGTTTTGACTTCACCAACCAAAAATTAAGTTACACCAGTGTAAATATTTACCGCGATTTGAAATGCTGGGAAGCGCGTATTGACTGGGTTCCGTTTGGCCCCAGAAAAAGCTACAGCCTTACACTCAATTTAAAAAGTTCTATGTTGAATGATTTCAAAATCCCGAAACGCAGTATCCCAAGACTGGACAACTATTAATGGAACTTATTTAAGAATCTTCTCGATTAATTTTGTGGTAGAATAGCCTTCTAAAAAAGGAATAGTAATAACTTCTCCACCATTTGCTTTTACAACATCGTAGCCAACTATCTTCTCTACCT
>CAZMHW010000103.1:5867-9778 GCA_964566105.1 uncultured Akkermansia sp. | reverse complement strand
GCTTGTGTTAGCTGGCATTGCCACAGGAATGTATTATTTTATCTATGGCATTAACCTGTCTTGTTCTAATTATTTAGAGCTGCTGACATTTGAATCACGGCGGCTGGTTATTATTCTTGAAATTACCGGCATGTTCTTTCTACCGCTGTATCTTACCCAGGCCGTTATTCGGCAAATCTTTCATAAATTTTCTAAGTTCTATTTAACAAGTGAAATTTTTATCGGGTCTGCACTCCTCGCGGGATTGTTATTTTATAAATACTTATTTCTTAGTTCTGAAGGTATGACCATGGCAAAAGAAGGCTGGACCATCTACCCACCTTTAACCGGAATTCGGGCACTGGACGAACACGATCCGCTCATAATTAAAAGTGAACAAAATCTTCTGCTCGGCTTCATCGGTGGAATTATCCTTTTAAACGGTGCATTGGTAGTTGCCACATTCAGGCGACGAAAAAAATTATGATTCCGCTTTCTCATTTAAGTTGATCCTTCTTTTTGAAATTCACAAATAGTATCTCTACATTCGTTTTATGTTTTCTGCCCTCCGTCATGCCATCGAAAAATTTATCCCCTTAACGGAAGAGGAATGGCAACTGCTTTTGCCGCAGTTGCAGATCGTAAATCTTAAAAAGCATGAACTTCTGGCGGAAGAAGGCAAGGTGGCCAACGAGGTGGGCTTTGTGCTGGAAGGCATGATGCGCCATTATTATACCAAGGACGGAGAAGAAAAAACCACATATTTTTATTTTGAAAATCATTTTGTAACCTCCTACATCAGCTGCATGACCGGTCAGCCTTCCCAACTCAGCATTGAGGCCCTGAGCGATTGCAGTCTTATTGTTTTTCCCTATTCCCACCTGAAAAAACTTTTCGAAAAAAGTATGACCTGGCAAAAGTTTGGCCGTTTAATTGCTGAATACATTGCCGTTGGTCTCGAAGAACGTATGGTGGGATTGTTGATGCTCAGTCCCGAAGAGCGTTACCTGCAACTGATTCAAGGAAATAAAAAGAAGATCATTGAACGTGTGCCCCAGCATTACATTGCCAATTACCTGGGCATTACTCCGGTGAGTATGAGTCGCATCCGCAACAGGGTGATTAAAAAATGATTTTTTTTAGCTTCGGTGTATTTTAACGAATAGAAGTTTTGTTGTGAAAGGCATTTGTCCTTACTTTTTCTTGACAAAATTCTTCGACTTCGCTCAGGGCAAATCTGGTGGCTGAGGCTCTCGAAGCCACAGTCGAAGCAATTCGGGATAACATGCTTCGACTCCCGAGGCAAGCTCGGGACTAGTCCGCTCAGCATGACGCATTTGGGCTTCGCTCAGGATAACAAAATACAATGTCATTTCGAGCGGAGTCGAGAAATGAGCTCACGAATTAAACATACTGCTTCAGTACTGCGACGCTTCTCGACTCCGCTCGAAGTGACAGTACTATATGGCACCCTTCGGCTCCGCTCAGGGTACCTCCGGTGGCTGAGGCTCTCGAAGCCACCCTTCGACAGGCTCAGGGTACCACACTTCGAATAGCTCAGGATATCTCTGCCGGCTGAGCTGTTATCCTGAGCCCGCCGAAGGAGAAGCCGTACCACACACCTGGTGGCTGAGCTGTTATCCTGAGCTTGCCGAAGGAGGAGCCGAAGCCACACTCCGGATAGATCAGAATCACATGCTTCGACTCCCGAGGCAAGCTCGGGACTAGTCCGCTCAGCATGACGAGCTTGGGCTTCGCTCAGGATAACAAAATACAATGTCATTTCGAGCGGAGTCGAGAAATGAACACACGAATTAAACATACTGCTTCAGTACTGTGACGCTTCTCGACTTCGCTCGAAGTGACGCGCTTATCGACTCCTCCTTCGACTCCGCTCAGGATGACAGCCCGAAGTGACACTTCTCTGCCCTCCCCCCATTTTCTTATCTTTTGTTAACGTCGTAAACAGGTGAAGCAGCGCACCTTTGTATCATAAAACAAACATGACAACAAAACTTAACCTGCTTCTTTCCCTGATCAC
This sequence comes from uncultured Akkermansia sp., assembly GCA_964566105.1. GTDB lineage: Bacteria > Bacteroidota > Bacteroidia > B-17B0 > Aurantibacillaceae > Aurantibacillus. The sequence continues at coordinate 7,758 of CAZMHW010000103.1, read as the reverse complement.
AGCATTGGGAATGAACGCGCAACAAAACGACAGTATGAAAAACCAGGAAAACACCACAAAAGGAGAAATCATTACCAAAGGTAAAATGATCTACACCGAAATCCGGATTCAGGCAAGCGCCCAAAAAATCTGGTCTGTTTTTACAGATTTTGAAACCTATCCGCAATGGAATCCCTTCGTGAAATCTTTAACAGGTCCAACCCAAAAAGGTGCCAACATCCATGTAAAACTGCAACCTCCCGGAAAAAAGCCCATGCTTTTTAAACCAAGGGTCTTACAATTTGAAAAAGAAAAAGAATTCCGTTGGATAGGAAAATTACTTCTGCCCCGCGTGTTCGACGGTGAACATACCTTTATGATCCGCGACAATGGAGACGGCAGCTGCACCTTTATTCAATTTGAACGGTTCAGAGGCATTTTAGTACCCCTATTAAAAAAGATGCTGGATACTAACACCCGCCAGGGATTCGAGCAAATGAACCTCGCCCTGAAAAAACGCTGCGAAGGCTAATTCAGGTTTGTACGCAACGGGCGTTTAATTGTGCATTTTTTCCTGAACAAGTCGCTGCGAATCTTGTTATATGCAGGTAAGCCTCCATGAAGCAGGAAATAAATATTGTCTGGTTTAAACGCGACCTGAGATTTACAGATCACGAAGCTCTTTTTAACGCGCAGCAACAACAACTCCCTTTCATTCTGCTCTACTTTTTTGAGCCGGGTATGATGGCCTCTCCCGACTGGGACTTGCGTCACGGCAGGTTCGTGTACGAGTCCCTGCAGGAGATGCGTTCCAAACTCAAGGAGATCGGAGCTGATCTGTATGTCTTTCATTCCGAAGTTAAACCCGTGTTTACCGAACTGCTCCGGCATTACACCATTCACACGGTTTTTTCTCACCAGGAAACCGGGAACAGAATTAGTTTTGACAGAGACCTGAACATGCAGGATTTTTTCAACCGCAACAACATCCGGTGGAAAGAATACCAGACCAATGGCGTCATTCGAAAACTAAAATCACGCGTAAGCTGGGAACAAAAGTGGGAGGAAAAAATGAATGAGATACCTGCCCTGATCGACGAAACCAATTGGAATGTGATAACACTCGACCCGGAAGTTTTTAAGGCATTAAGAGGAGAAGCACTTCCCGAAAATCTGAGCGTACGTGATAAAAACTTTCAACCTGGGGGAGAATACTGGGCCTGGCGCTACCTCGACAGTTTTCTCAAAGAACGTTACCAGAATTACAGCAGTCACATTTCCAAACCCTCCCTGAGCCGTAAAAGCTGCAGCAGACTCTCCCCTTACCTGGCCTGGGGAAACATCAGCATGCGCATGGTTTACAGGTACACGCGGCAACATTACAAACAGGCGCAGAACAAACGCGATCTGGCCAATTTTATCTCCCGTTTACACTGGCATTGTCATTTTATTCAAAAATTTGAATCCGAATGCCGCATGGAATTTGAACATGTAAACCGTGCATACACGCAGTTGAAAAAAACAAAAAATGAAAATTACATCAAAGCCTGGCAGGAAGGTAAAACGGGGTATCCCCTGGTAGATGCGAACATGCGCTGCCTGGTGGCCACCGGGTATATTAACTTCCGCATGCGTGCCCTGGTGGTTTCATTTTTCGTATTTAATTTGTGGCAGGAATGGCAGGAGGCCGCGCATTTTTTAGCGCGTAACTTTCTGGATTACGAACCCGGCATTCATTACCCCCAGTTACAAATGCAGGCAGGGGTTACCGGCATAAACACCATCCGCATTTACAATCCCGTTAAAAATTCCGAGAAACACGATCCCGAAGGAAGCTTTATTAAACACTGGGTTCCGGAGTTGGCAAAAATTCCCGCGCATTTAGTACACGAACCCTGGAAACTCTCCATCT
>CAZMHW010000103.1:0-5857 GCA_964566105.1 uncultured Akkermansia sp. | reverse complement strand
GCTGTATGCCTGCGACCTCGGGAAAGATTATCCCACACCCATTGTCGATCTGGAGAGCACGCGTAAATTTGCCAGCGACCTGGTTTGGACTTACAGAAAAGAAAGTGCCGTTCGCGAAGAAGGAAAGCGTATCTTAGAGCAACATGTAAATACCGCTGCGGGTAAAACCATAAGCCCTTCACGCCGTCCATAAACAAGATAAAAAAATAAAATCATGAACCGTTACGTTAAACTTTTTTTCTGCATCCTCATTCCTCTTTTAATAGGAGGCGCGTCCGGCGCCAGCACCGCCAGCAGCATCACCACCTGGTATGCCACGCTGAACAAACCTTTTTTTAATCCCCCAAATTATTTGTTCGGACCTGTTTGGACAGCCCTGTATATGCTCATGGGCATTTCCCTCTTCCTGATTTTGGAAACACCAAAAAGTGAGCTGCGAAAAAAAGCCATCACCGCGTTTTGTGTTCAGATTTTTTTAAACTTCTGGTGGAGCATCATTTTTTTTAAACATCATGCTCTTGGTGCAGCGCTGGTAGAGATTGTCCTGATCTGGGTGAGTATTTTATCTATGATCCTCACCTTCCGGAAAATTTCTAAAACCGCAGCTTATTTGCAAGTGCCTTATCTTTTGTGGGTCAGTTTTGCCACTGTGCTCAACGCCGCCATCTGGCATCTGAACTAACTGGTAAGGCCGTGAAAATTTACGAAGACACGATGCCATGAAAAACGTAAAAAAACAACACCTTCCCTCCAAAATCTGCCTGCGTTGTCAGAAACCCTTTAGCTGGCGCAAAAAATGGGAGAAAAACTGGGAGGAAGTAAAATACTGCAGTGCGCGCTGCCGTGCAAATAAAGGTTAAAGCTGTAAACTAAACAGCCCTTTTTTTGTTTGTAGGATATGACGCTCCGTTTAATTCTTGGTGATCAACTCAACTACAAACATTCCTGGTACAAGACAAAAGACCCTGACATACTTTATGTATTAATGGAAATGCGCCAGGAAACCGATTACGCACTTCATCATGCACAAAAAATAATCGGCTTCTTCGCGGCCATGTATAATTTTTCCAGGTACCTGTCCAAAAACGGACACCGGGTCCTCCACTTAAAAATTAACGACGCAGAAAACAGGCAAAGCCTTGACGAAAATCTGAACTACCTTATTGCCAAACACAAGATCACACATTTCGAATACCAGTTACCGGACGAGTTTCGCCTCGATCAACAACTCACAGGGATTTGCAAAAAACTAAACATCACTTCAAAACACTACGATACAGAACATTTTTTAACTACCCGCCAAGAACGTGCCAACGTCTTTTCCGGAAAAAAAAATGTTTTTAATGGAGACCTTCTACCGTTACATGCGGAAGAAATACCAGATCCTGATGGAAAACGATCAGCCGGTTGGCGGGAAGTGGAATTTTGACACCGAGAACCGAAAAGCCTATAAAGGAGAAGAGCGCATTCCAGAGCCTTTTCTGTTTAAACACAATTACTCCGACATTTTAGCCGAACTCCACAGTGCCGGAGTGTCGTATTTTGGAACTCCCCTGGCCGAAAATTTTCCATGGCCCACCAGCCGTAAACAATCTCTGAAAGTGCTTGATTTTTTTACGGCACATCTGCTCCCGCTTTTTGGAAAATACCAGGACGCCATGCACACACATTACTGGAGTCTCTACCACTCCCGCATTTCTTTTAGTCTCAACACAAAAATGCTCTCGCCCCTGGAAGTGATTCAGCAAGCGGTACTGGCCTGGCAAAAACATCCGGAGAAAATAAGCATTGAACAAACAGAGGGTTTTGTACGGCAAATTCTGGGATGGAGGGAATACATGCGGGGCATTTATTGGGCGAAGATGCCGGACTACGCTCAGCTCAATTACTTTGAACACAAAAACAAACTCCCAATCTGGTTTTGGAATGGCAACACCAAAATGAATTGCCTGAAACAAGCCATTGGTCAGTCTTTAGAATACGCCTATGCCCACCACATCCAGCGTTTGATGGTTACCGGCAACTTCGCGCTCTTAGCGGGGATTGATCCCGATGAAGTGGATAAATGGTACCTGGGTATTTACATGGACGCTATTGAATGGGTGGAGATCACAAACACCCGGGGCATGAGTCAGTTTGCCGACGGTGGCATTGTTGGAAGTAAGCCTTATGTGAGCAGCGCCAATTACATTGACAAGATGAGCAATTACTGCAAGACCTGTTTTTACGACAAAACAAAAAAAACCGGAGACAGGAGTTGTCCCTTTAATAGTTTGTACTGGAATTTTTACAATGCCCACGAACAAAAATTATCTAAAAATCCCAGAATCGGGATGATGTACGTTACCTGGAAAAAAATGGACATTGCAACAAAAACCGCGCTGTTAGAGCAGGCTCAAAAGCATTTACAAAACATAGACACGTTATGAAACGCTCGCTTATTTGGTTTAAAACAGATTTGAGATTACACGATAACGAAACACTGGTAAGAGCAATTGAACAGAGTGAGGAAGTGATTCCTGTGTATTGCCTGGATAAATCGCATTTCGAAACCACGGCCTTTGGCTTTAAAAAAACAGGGAGCTTTAGAACCTGCTTTTTATTTGAATGCCTGCGGGACCTGGATGCCAGCCTGAGAGCACTTGGTTCCGGTTTAGTAGTTCTTCAGGGAGATCCCGAAACAGAACTGGCAAAAGCAGCTGACTATTACCACGCACAAAAAGTTTTCGCTAAAAAAGAAGTCGCCTACGAAGAAAAACAAACAGAAGAGCGGGTAGAAAAAGCTTTGTGGAAACACCACTGTACGCTTGAAACATTCAGCACGAGTACTCTGTACCATGCGGAAGACCTTCCGTTTTCCATCAAAGACATTCCCGATATTTTTACCAGTTTTAGAAAAAAAGTGGAACACGATTCTTCCGTGCGCTCTGTTTTCGAAAAACCTAAGGCTATCAAATCCCCTCCCATTCCTCTGCTCACACTCCCCTCTTTTAATGAACTCGGATTAAGCGAATCTCCCACCGATCCCCGCGCGGTGATTATCTTTAAAGGGGGAGAGACGGAAGGGATCAGGCGTGTTCAGGAGTATTTTTTCACTACAAAATCCATTTCCACTTACAAAGAAACCCGCAACGCCTTGCTGGGAAAAAATAATTCTTCCAAGTTTTCTGCCTGGTTAGCGCAGGGCTGTTTGTCTCCCCGCGAAATTTATTACGAAGTCCGGAAATACGAAGAGGCCTTTGGCGCCAACGATTCTACCTACTGGCTCATCTTTGAATTGCTGTGGCGCGACTACTTTCGTTTCATGATGAAAAAACACAGGCACAAATTTTTTCTGCAAGCCGGCATACGTAATAAAGAGTCACGCTTTGAAGAACCGGATAAAGAAAAACTACAGAACTGGGTGAACGGAAAAACAGGGCAGGATTTTATTGACGCGAACATGACCGAACTCAAACTAAGTGGTTTTATGAGCAACCGCGGCCGCCAGAATGTGGCCAGCTATTTTTGCAACGACCTTAAACTCGACTGGCGTTATGGCGCGGCTTATTTCGAAGAACAGTTGATAGATTACGATGTGTGCAGCAACTGGGGCAATTGGGCTTACCTGGCCGGTGTTGGCAACGACCCCAGAGGTAACCGTTATTTTAACATCGAAAAACAAACTGCCGATTACGATAAAAAGGGAGAATACAGGAATCATTGGCTAAGTACTAAAACCAAACTTTAACAACTCTATTAATTTTTGTAATTTTATCCTTATGCAGACTTTTTTTGAAAAAGACCTTACCGGATCTATTGGTACACAAAAGTACCTTTGCAGCATCACCTGGCGTAACGGCACCATCACCATGGACGAACCCGTTTCCTCCGGTGGCCAGGATCTTGGACCTGACCCTCACTCCACTTTATTGGCGGCGCTTGCCGGCTGTACCCTGTCTACGCTCAGAATGTACATAGACAGAAAAGGCTGGGACATTCCCGAAATTCGTGTGGCGCTTAATCTAAGCCAGGAAAAAGAAGGAACGTTTATGACCGCTATTAAAAGAGACATTCGTTTTTCGGGTGCCGCAACGGAAGAACAAAAAGAACGGCTTCTGAGTATTGCCGATAAATGTCCGATCTCTAAATTATTAACTCACCAGGTAAGTATTAACACCAAAATTATTTAACATGGATCCTCTGAACATAACAAAAGAATATACTAACGGTGAAGTGACGATTGTCTGGAAATCCGGACTCTGTCAACACTCCACCATTTGCTGGAAAGGCGAAGCGGGCTTAAAGGCCGTGTTTAATCCTTTTGATAAACCCTGGATCAAACCGGAAGGCGCTTCTACCGAACGCATCGTTGAGCAGATTAAAAAATGCCCGAGCGGTGCCTTGACCTACTACATGAACAAAGATAAAAAGGAGTAATTTTTTTTAGTTTTCGAACTGATAATGCGTGTAATCTTCCAACAGGGTTCGTAGAAATTCTTCGTCTGTTTGCGTCACCGTATGAATTCCGTATTTACTGCGAATTTTTTCACAGAGCAATTTCAGATGTTCCGGCTTCTCATTTTCTTCGGCAAATTCCAACACTTCTTTTATAATGTTGGCGTCTTTGTCGCTCAATAAAGATACCTGGCTGTACACAATTTTATAACCGCTTTTTTGTTTTCTCAGAATCGTATCGTCCAGGGTGACTTTCTGATTCAGTTCAATCACGGTGGTGCCCGCTACCATGTCCCCAAAACGCTGCCCGTTTTTTGAAACCGCAATGGTGATCATACCAATGAAACCATCGTCGATCAGCCGGAACATAGAGCGCACGGCGTAAGAACCAAAATTAGGTTGTGTTCCATCCAGCTTTACAACTTTGATCCGCATTATTTTTTTTCCAAAACTCTGACCATTCAAAAAAGTTTCACTTAAGAGATGGTACAAAAAGGCAGGTAATAAACACAAGATCAATAAAGCATAAATAAGTTGATTGCTGGACTCGTTGTGGTAGTAATACGAATTGTTATAAATTGTATTTTGAAAGGCCTGGTAAAAAATAAGTACGACGATAAAAAAATAAACGTATTTAAAGATCGTATCCAGTATCACTGCCATAATGCGCAGTCCAAGGCCTGCGGCCCGGTAATTTAAGTTAACGTTTTGACTTGTGTGAATGCTGATATTTTCCATAAAAAGAATAGGGTAATTCTTATTTTATCTTTATTTTAGTGTTGCTAAGATAAGTTTTTCATATGAAGGAAATTACCTTTCTAAAACAAAATGCCCGGAAATGGGAAAATTATGAAAAACTCGTTGAAGAGGGAAAAGATCTTGACCCAGCAGAGCTGACGACTGTTTTTATTGAAATTACCGACGACCTTTCGTACGCGCGCACCAATTACAAACAAAGTAAAACTACCCAATTTGTAAACAGCGTTGCCTCACGTGTGCACCACCTGGTCTATAAAAATAAAAAAGAAAGCGGAAATCGTTTTGTCAATTTCTACCGCTCAGAACTTCCCACTCTTTTTTCAAATTACCAGCACTATTTATTCTATTCGTTTCTTGTAACTACCATCGCCACGTGTATCGGGGTCCTCTCGCAGGTTTACGACGACAGTTTTGTACGTTTAATTATGGGGGATTTTTATGTAGATAACACCCTGGAGCGGATTAAAAACGGCAATCCCTTAGGAATTTATGGCGAAGGGAATCAACTCTTAATGTTCGTACAGATCACGCTCAACAATATCAAAGTTTCTTTTCTTGCCTTTGTTCTGGGTTTATTTACAAGTTTTGGAACAGCGCTTTTGCTGATCCAGAATGGCATCATGCTCGGGTGTTTTTTTACCCTCTTTTATCAGTACAATGC
>CAZMHW010000102.1:0-9823 GCA_964566105.1 uncultured Akkermansia sp. | reverse complement strand
CTGTATTTTATGAAGACGTAACTCGAAAAAATTATTTTTGAATTGGAGACCCTGGTGAAACTCAATATTAAAAACCATTAAGCCACTGCGATACTGTTCCTGCGCGATCGTAAAGGTAAAGAACTGCCAAAAAAAAACGGAGACCAAAGCCTCCGTTCATTTATCATTTAGAATTTAAAATTCCTCATTTCTACAAGGTTCCACGCAGGGCTTGTTCTCTTTCAATCGATTCGAACAAAGCTTTAAAGTTACCTGCTCCAAAACCTTTGGCGCCCATCCTTTGAATGATTTCGTAAAACAAGGTCGGACGATCTTCTACCGGTTTGGTAAAGATCTGAAGTAAATACCCTTCTTCGTCCGCGTCTACCAGGATAGACAAACGTTGTAGTTCCTTAATATCTTCTTTCATCATGGACATGTGAACACCCAGACGTCTCGGAATATCATCGTAATACGCCTGTGGAGGAGGAGGTAAGAACTCCACACCACGCGCTTTCAGTTCCGCTACTGTTTTAATAATGTCGTCGGTAGCCAGCGCTAAATGCTGTACACCGGCGCCTTCGTAAAAATCAATGTATTCTTCAGTTTGTGATTTCTTTTTTCCTTCAGCCGGTTCATTGATCGGGAATTTGATACGGCCATTGCCGTTGCTCATCACCTTACTCATTAAAGCCGAATATTCGGTGGTAATTTGTTTGTCGTCGAAACTTAAAAAATTCACAAAGCCCATCACCTCTTCGTACCATTTTACGGTAGCGTTCATCTGATTCCAGCCTACATTGCCCACCATGTGGTCAATAAATTTTAACCCTACCGGAGCAGGATTGTAATCACTTTTCCATTCTCTGAAACCTGGTAAAAAAGTGCCTTTGTAATTTTTGCGTTCCACAAACATGTGCACGGTTTCACCATAGGTGTAAATCCCCGCACGCACTACTTCCCCGTGTTCGTCTTTCTCCACTACCGGTTCCATAAACGATTTAGCGCCACGTTTTACAGTTTCTTCGTACGATTTACGTGCGTCTTCTACCCACAGGGCTATAACCTTTACGCCATCTCCGTGTTTTTTTACGTGTTCCCCAATTGCGGAATCACTTTTTAAAGCCGTGGTTAAAACCAAACGGATCTTATCTTGTTTTAAAACGTACGAGGTACGGTCTGTTAAACCGGTTTCCAATCCTGCATAGGCAAAGGACTGGTATCCAAAAGCAGTTTTATAATAGTGCGCCGCTTGTTTGGCGTTGCCCACATAAAACTCTACATAATCTGTTCCCAGAAGCGGCAGGAAATCCTGTGCTCCTTCAAATATTTTTTCTAAACCGTATTCTACGTTTTTTACTTCTTTAGCTGCCATGTTCTTAATTTTTTTAATGATGAATAAAATCGTCGATTGTCATGTTTTACAATCTTTATCAGGAAGAGGAATTAGTTACTCCACATTGCCATGGAATGCGCTCTGAGTATTTTTTTAGCTGTCATTATATCTTATCAAAAATAACTATTTTAATACTCAGAACCAATCGGCATAGCCCTATAGCCCTAATAACCAGTGGAATAAAGAAGCGAAACCCCGCATTTTCACTTAAAATAACTATCTTTATATGTATATTCCTAAAATTACCCAAGTGAAAAAAATTACATTTCTTGTGATGTTGTTTTGCGTTTTTCAACTCTCCGCGCAACTCACCTTAACATCAAGCCTCGTGGCCTGTTATGCTCTGAATGGAAACGCTTATGAGCCTATAACAAATTTGCACGGTATTTTAAGCAACGTTTCGCCGGCGCCGAACAGATTCAATGTTTCTAATTCAGCTCTTTATTTCAAAGGTCTTACAACAAGTTACGTGGAGCTCCCGAACAATGCTTTGCTAAAACCCAACGCCGTTTCATTTTCCGCCTGGATAAAACCAACCACGGGATTTTCTACAGGAGGAACGGTTGTGTTTACCGGTAACACATCCGGTGTAAATCCTGCGGCCTATGTTTTGAAACTCGATAACGTGACCGGTGGGTTAAAACTGCTGTTCGAAAAATGCAATGCCAATAGCGTAGCCACGCTTTCCGCAAACGCGCTCCTGGGATTAAATTCCTGGTATCATGTATGTTTCACTGCAGACAATACTGCACTAAACCTTTATGTAAACGGGGTACTGCAAAGTTCGGTTACAAGTACTCTTGCCTTTAACTACAGTAATACCAAAAAGGTTTACCTGGGCGGAACAAACGATCCCAATGTCAACAACCCTTTTACCGGGATCATTGACAATGCCAGGTTTTATAACAGGATCTTATCAGCCACAGAAGTAAACCAGATGTATCAGAGCGATCCCTCATGTACGCTAAGTTCTTTAGCGCCTGTCGCTTCTTTTTCTATTGCAGGTTCTTTGTGTATTGGACAAAACCTTGTGTTTAACGATGCGTCCCTGAACTTTCCGGAGTCATGGCAATGGCGTATTTCCGGGACACAGTTAAACGATTCTCTGGCGGTGAATCCCGCCTTTACATTTACACAGGCTGGTTCGTATACTGTTGCACTCACTACTTCTAATAGTTTGGGAGTAAATACCTTCACTTCGGCTATTTATGTAAATTCTTTGCCGTTATTGTCAGCGGTCGCTCAGCCAACTTATATGTGCAGGGGCATGACTACAACGCTCACGGCTTACGGAGCTTCGAATTACAGCTGGAGTCCTGCGGTCTTATCGCAGAGTGCGTCCCTGGCTATTGTGTCACCAACCGTGCATACCATTTATTCGGTTGTAGGGGTCGATACAAATGGGTGTATAGGTACATCTACCGTGCAGGTTAAAGTTGCAAGTGACTGTTGGAATGCTATTGAAAAAAATCCGGCAAATGATTTACAGGTAGGTGTGTATCCAAATCCGGGCAACGGAAAATACTTCCTTAACATTTTTGTAAATAGTACTTACGAATACACCCTGCACGATTTTTCCGGAACAATAATTAAAGTGGGGAGAGAGGAGGGGTCAGGCCTGTCCCTTATTGACATCGAAGCATATGCTCAGGGTATTTATTTTCTTCGGATCACTTCGGTGGAAGGGTCTAAAAACATTAAACTGTTGAAAGAATAAAACGGGTGTTTTTTGGCGTTCGGGAAAGTATGTTCGGAACATCAGATACGCGTTAAGAAAATAATAATTACTAGCTTTAACTCTAAATTAATTCACACATGAAAAACTTAGTTTTTGTTTTAGTTCTGCTAACTTCTTTTGTTAAAGCGCAGGTAAATTTAAACTCAAGTTTAACGGCCTGTTATGCCCTTAACGGGAGCGCTTCCGAGCCGGTAAATGCTTACACAGGAACCGTGAGTGCGGTGACCGCTACCGTAGACCGTTTCAGTAACTCTAACTCGGCTTACGCTTTTTCAGGCACTACCAGCAGTTATATTCAATTGCCTGGAAACTCATTCTTAAAGCCATCGAACGGATTAACTTTTTCTACCTGGTTAAAACCAGGAACTCTGAGTTCACCCGAGTACATTCTTTTCACAAAGAATAACGCCAGCTCTAATTTCGAAAGTTATGCATTGGTTATTGCGAGTGTTACGGGTGGATATAAATTCAGGGTGCATAAGGGGGATGGTTCCGGTAATACTTCTTTTGTGGATGGAACAACCTTAATAAGCGCCGGAACCTGGTATCATGTGGCTTTCACCATGGATAACAGCAGCATCGCTATTTACCTGAATGGTGCTTTGCAGGCAACCGTTTCAACAACCTATGGTTTTAATTACCAGTCGGGCAAAGACGTCTTTTTAGGCGGAACAAATGAAAGTGTTTTTAACGGCCCTTATTTAGGTTCAATGGATAATGTGAGGTTCTATAACAGAGTCTTATCTTCTGCCGAAATTAGCTCGCTGTATTCTACCGATCCTTCTTGTGTTGCACCTCCGGTAAGTTCTTTTTCGGTGTTCCCCACTACTGTTTGTCAGGGCAAACCGGTAGTATTAACCGATCTCTCTACAAATTCTCCTTCCTTGTGGAGTTGGCAAATACCCGGGTCAACAACTCCTACTGCTTCAATTAATAATCCAACAGTTGCGTTCACTAATCCTGGTACCTATGTTGTTTCCATGACGAGCACTAACTCAGGGGGAGCCAGCAATACTTCTACACAAAGCATAGTAGTACTTCCTTTACCGAATGTGACTATCCTTTCAACACCTACAGTGTGTATGGGTAGTGCTTTTAATTTGATTGCCGGTGGAGCAGCAAGCTACACATGGAGTAGCAATCAAACTGGCTCGGTGCAGGTCGTTTTTCCAACTGCGAATACTTCTTTCAGTGTTGTTGGAACCGGTACAAATGGCTGTGTTAACTATGCGGCCACCACCGTTACAGTTTTTCCCTTACCGGTCGTTCAGGTGAGCGGCAGTGGCACGGTATGTCTTGGTAGTTCAACGAGCCTTTTGGCAAGCGGAGCAGTAAATTATGCATGGGGTTTAGGTGCAGCGGGAGGTAATACCATAGCCACAGGTAACATTATTACTATTAGCCCGACCATTAGCACCATTTACAGAGTTAGCGGCTGGAGTGTCCACGGCTGCAAAGATTCTATTACCCAGGCTGTAAATGTTATTCCCTTGCCAAATTTATCTGTTTATGCAAGCGACAGTTCGGTTTGTCTTGGATCCACGCTCACACTCAGTGGTGCAGGAGCAAACACCTATTCATGGACAGGGGGAGTAACAAATGGCGTTCCATTTTACCCATCGGCCTCTGCCTCATACACTGTCACCGGAACAGCATCCAATGGGTGTAAAAACACAAACACAATTCAGATAGTGGTAAATCCAACACCAACTGTCATTGCGGTCACCAGTCAGCAAAATGTGTGTAGTGGTGCCACAGTTACGCTCACAGCGGCTGGGGCAGTAACCTACAGTTGGTCAAACGGGGTTACATCGGTAAGTGTGGTTGTTAGCCCTTTGCTTAATACAAATTACACGGTCACAGGGATGGACAACAATGGTTGTAAAACCAGTTATACGTTGATTCAAACTGTGGATGCTTGTCTGGGATTAAAAAATGTAACCGGTGAAAATGAATGGAAAGTCTATCCCAATCCAACTTCCGGAAGAGTAGTTGTAGAAGGTGTAAGCACGAGGGTGAAACAGGACCTGGAGCTGGTAGACATTTCAGGTAAAGTACTGTTCGTAAAAAAAGAAACCGAACCCGGAAAAATAACTGTTGATCTGTCTGAATTTCAAAAAGGAATTTATTTTCTGCGCATTACTTCCGATGGACAATTTAAAACTATTCAGCTGCTTAAGGAATAATTTGTTCCGTAAAAGGATTTTTGTGTGACACACGAATCCCACCTATACGACTAAGAAAAGAAAATCTTTTTGGTTTAAACGAGTGTCCCGTACAAATCAAAATCACTGGCTTCGTAAATTTTTACTTTTGCAAAGTCTCCTATTCGCAGATACGTGTCTTTATCCGCTTTTACAAGCACTTCGTTATCCACGTCCGGACTGTCAAACTCTGAGCGACCAATAAAATACTCACCTTCTTTACGGTCTACCAGTATTTTATATTCTTTGCCAATTTTTTCCTGGTTGAGTTTAAAGGAAATTTCCTGTTGCACAGCCATCACCGCATCGGCGCGTTTGCGTTTTGTTTTTTCAGACACATCGTCTTTTAGCAAATGCGCGTGTGTGTTTTCTTCGTGTGAATACGTAAAAATTCCAAGACGTTCAAATTTACTGTCTTCCACCCAACGCAGCATTTCTTCATGATCTTTTTCAGTTTCGCCCGGATACCCTGCAATGAGTGTTGTACGGATAGCGATGCCGGGAACTTTATCCCTTATTTTATTTACCAGGTCGATGGTTTTTTGTTTGGTGATGCCACGGCGCATGCTCGTTAACATGTTATCACTGATGTGCTGTAAAGGCATGTCCAGGTATTTACACACATTGGATTTGGCATTCATCACGTCCAGCACTTCCATAGGAAATCCGCTTGGAAAAGCATAATGTAAACGGATCCAGTCGATCCCTTCTACTTCACTCACCTTATCAATGAGAGTGGCGAGTTCACGTTTTTTATAAATATCAAGACCGTAATAGGTCAAATCCTGCGCAATCATCAAGAGTTCGCGGGTGCCTTTAGCAGCCAGTGCTTTGGCACGGCTTACCAGTTCTTCTACTGGAACGGAAACGTGCGCACCACGCATCAACGGAATGGCACAAAAACTACAGGGGCGGTCGCAACCTTCGCTGATTTTAAAATAAGCGTAATGTTGCGGGGTAGTTAATAAACGTTCACCCACCAGTTCGTGTTTATAATCTGCTTTTAATGTTTTTAAGATTTTTGGAAGATCGCGGGTTCCAAAATACGCGTCCACTTCAGGGATCTCAACTTCCAGGTCTTTTTTGTAACGCTCGCTCAAACAGCCGGTCACATATACCTTTTCAACGGCGCCATCTTTTTTTCGCTTCCACATAACGTAAAATGGTGTCAATACTTTCCTGTTTGGCATTGTCTACAAAACCGCAGGTATTAATGATCACAATCTGGTGATCGTCGCTACTGCCCTCGTGTTCTACATCAAACTTATTAGCTTTGAGCTGACCCATCAGGACTTCACTGTCTACCAGGTTTTTACTGCAACCCAGGGTAACAACGTTTACTTTATTTTTTTTAAGCGTTTTGGTTTTCATGGCGAGGCGCAAAGATACTGATTTTTAATGGCCTGGAGGTTATTTTGCCTATAAATCGTTCAAAAACAAGGAATTAAATAAAAACAGGCAGGCCTGTAAAATTATTTTTATATTTAATGACACACACATCACTTATGAGAAAGCGCAGCGCAAAGAATGCACGGGCCTCGTTTATTTTGTTAGGTTTCTTCACAATCCTATCGTTTTCTGTACTGGGTCAAAACAACGACGATTCCCTGATGATTCTTCTCAGGACTCCGGGAGTAAAACCGCAAAAAAAAGCGGAGATCATGCGCACGATCGCAAAATCATGCCTGACCTCAGATGATAAAAAAGCCTTTGCTTACGCAGACACCGCCCTGATACTTGCTCAAAAAACGGGCGACAAAAAATTGCAGGCGGAGTGTTACAGCATGCAGGGAGTGGTGTACAAGAACAGGGGCGAATTTCAAAAAGCCATTGAAAAACAACTTACAGCGCTTAAACTCGATGAAGAGATCAAAGATACCCTTGGACTTTCCATTTGTTATAACCACATAGGCACATTGTATAAACTCACAAAAAATTATTTGAAAGCGCTGGATTATTACAGGCAGGCCAATGTACTCAGCAGTAAAATCAATTACGGAAAAGGCATTTCATTTACCTACAATAATATTGGAACCGCTTACGCCGAGTTGCTCAACACCGACAGCTCGATTGTCTACTACAAAAAGGCGCTCAGCGTGGCGGAGGAGATAAAAAACAATTCGGCCATCAGCACTGCCTGCAGTAACATTGGCGAATATTACGGAAATAAAAACATGAACAAGGAAGCTCTTGTTTATTTTAATAAATGCCTTCAAATTGATATCGAAGAGGAAAATGTGTATGGCATGATTATGTCTTACATAAACCTGGGAGGAATTCTTACACAAATGAAAGAGTTTGGAAAAGCGATGGAAGTTTTCAGAAAAGCGGAAGACCTGTGTGTGAAAAACGATGAAAAACCAATGCTCAAAGACCTCTATTGGTCGCTTTCGGAGTGCAGTGCCAGGGGAGGGAACAAAGAGAAGGCCTACGACTATCTGTTAAAATACAAAGTATTATCCGAGAAACTTCAAACAGATGAAATAGAGAGGAACATTCTTGAAATGGAAACCAAATACCAGTCGGAGAGAAAAGATCTGGAGATCGCGAAAAACAAAGCGGAGCTTCGCAGTAAAGAAGAGGAAGCGCGGCGGAAGAACAGTATTATCGTTGCCATCGCCATTATTGCGGTTTTGGTAATTAGTCTCATTTTTATTTTTTACAGGAATCAACAAACCAAACAAAGAGCAAGGCAGGCAGCCGAATTGGCGGCACAAAAAGAAATGCGTACCCGGTCAATTGTTGAAACAGAAGAAAAGGAAAGGATTCGGATTGCCAAAGATCTGCACGATGGTGTGGGTCAATTACTCTCAGCAGCTAAATTAAACCTGAGCAGCCTCGAATCAAAACTCAGCATGAAGGGAACGGAGCAGGAAACTGCGTTTAAAAATGCAGTAGATCTGCTGGACGAATCGGTGAAAGAGGTGAGGGCTGTTTCGCACAACATGATGCCGAATACCCTTATTAAACTGGGACTGGCGAGCGCGGTGCGGGAGTTTATTACCAAAATTCAGAATACCCCCGATCTTAAAGTCAATCTGGAAATAGTGGGCATGAACGAACGTTTGGAACAGGAAAAGGAAAGTATTTTGTACCGGGTGATTCAGGAACTAATTTCAAACATTATTAAACATGCGAAAGCCACTGAATTAACCATGCAATTGATCCGTCATGAAAAAGAACTGTCGGTGGTCATCGAGGACAATGGCCGGGGATTTGATGTGAATAAAATAAATGACTTTGAAGGAATCGGACTCAAGAACATTATTTCACGGGTGGAATTTATCAATGGTAGTGTTCACTTCGATTCGGCACCAGGAAAGGGTACAACCGTGTTGATAGATGTACCGATAACCTGACAGGCAAGAATGTTTTGTGTATCGGCTTGTGTGTTGGGCATTTTTATTCTGGTTTTCTGCCCTCGTCTGATCCGGTGTCAGGATTTAGAAGATGTGAGCTAACGCTATTTTGGAAAGAACGGAATTTGATTACATACTTAATGTTGAAGAACTAATTTGAAATGATCATGAAGAAAGCAATTTTTTTTCTACTTCTGCAATCGCTTTGTGTTTTTTTTGTCCACGCTCAGGGAGGGCGTGAAGTGGATTCTCTTTTAAAGATTTACAATTCCGGAACGTCGGATACCAATCGTTTAAAAGCCCTTAACCGTTTATTTGAAATAAACAGATATAGCGACGACGAGCAGGCTAAAAAATATCTGAATCTTGCTATTGCGCTGGCCGGGCAAACTAAAAGCGCGAAACAACTAGCACTTTCTTTTTATAATAAAGGAGTATATGAAAGTGAACATGGAAATTTTGACAGTAGCGATTGTTATGTTACAAAAGCTATTCAGCAGTATAAGTTGACAGGGGATCAGTTGGGCATGTCTCGTTGTGAAATGGCTTACGGTTTTAATAAATACGATCAGGGACGTTTTCCACAGGCCCTGGAATCTTTTATTAAGGCCGCACGTTTCCTGGAAACAACCAGTAATTCCAAAGCTCTGGCAGGGGCATATATTTGGATCGGTAACGTATACAATAATGGACTCTTCAAACCCCTTGAAGCGCTGGAATATTATAAGCGGGCTTTAAAAATTCAGGAAAAGGAAGACGACAAGGCGAACCTGTCTTTTACATATAACAATATTGGTAACGTGCATTATTATTTAAAGGAATATGAAAGGGCTCTGGAATATTTTACTAAGTCACAGATTATTAAGGAGAAGTTAGGTAATCGGAAGGGTTTATCAGCAACCTACAATAATATTGGTAATGTTTATTTCGACTTGTCTGAGAACGAAAAAGCACTGGACTTTTACAAAAAGTCGCTTGCAATAAGGAGGGAATTTGGTGATAAAAAAGGGGAGTTAACCAGCGATGTAAATATTGGTAATGTTTACATAAAACTGAAAAAGTACAAGGATGCCATACAATTTCATAACGAAGCACTAAGTTTAGCAAAAAGCATTGGTGATAAGGAGGGGATGAAGGAGTCTTCGAA
>CAZMHW010000101.1:0-9889 GCA_964566105.1 uncultured Akkermansia sp. | reverse complement strand
CTGCAGGCCTCTCTTCAGAAGACTACCTCACCACAAAATTTAACGAAGACCTGGAAGAATATTTAAAATCACTCAGCGTCATTCTTAATCCATCGAACATTGCCGAGCTCGAAAAATTAAAAAACTCCGACAACACCTTTAGTTTTATTAGCCCTTCCGGCATTCCCTTTACTTTATCTGCCACAAATTTAAAAAGCGTTCGTTTTTATTTTAACGACAGATCCGCCGGCACTGCTAATCCACTTTCTTTCAGAGCAGATGGTGCCTTGCAGGGATATACCATTGACGATAATTATTACGGTGCTTGTTACCAATCAGACAAAGTCACCAACTTTTTGGGCTATGCTTCTTATAGCAACAATAGTAATTCATGTATTGGCTTAACTCAGGTGGATCAGCTTTCAAAGGTCTGTTCACAGAAAGATTGTGTCATTGTGGCCACCGCCTGTATGGAAGAAGGTACGCTCAAATTCAAAATCAAAAAAATTCCACTGCTTAATAAAGCCAAGTGGCCCACCGCGAACCATAGTGCCACAGGGCCATTTGTAACGCCATGTCCTGTAGACTTTTCAGTGTACGGTAAAACAGCAGAGCTGACCGATTATACATTTACTCAACCTTATAATAAAGAGGCCAGAGAGTTTTTAGAAAAGAATAACACCTGCGAATCACGTTACGTGCCTTATGTAGCCACGGTAGCGAACATCATTAATACACTTCCGACAATCAATAAGGACTGTTTCAGTCTCAGTTGGTTCATTACAAATTACGCGCTGTTTAATTGCGCCGCCTGCACAACCGCGCACTTCAATGCTTACCAGGCAAAAGTAGACGCCCTTGTTGCCCGCATTGACGCCCTGAGCACTTCGTATTACAATCAATCCACCAACAACCTCATTCTCGTAACAAACGACAAGAGTGATCTCTACGAACTGATTAAAGAATATAACGCCTGTGATTTTGCGGCACTATCAAACGCCCAGCGTTTTCATATCCTTAAACTCTTTCTTGCTTCCGCGCTCTCCGATGATTATGAAAGGATCACCCTTTCTTTGTTTAACGGGCTCGATACCACCACTGCCACCATCATTCCATTCCTTAATGGCTTGATCGCCCCTCAAAACAACGTGGATGGGAAATCCCTGCTCACTTTATTGTACGACCGTTTTGACGACGGACTTGGGGATAATTACGCACAGTTCAACAAAACCTTAACCAAAATTATAGGATCGAATGAGGCGGTGCTCACCAACTATTTCCCGACAACGAATGATGAATTTAAAGCCCTTTTTTATTACGACGACAGTTATCTTTTTACCACCGCACCCCTTGGCACACATAAATACGATGTGAGCATGTCCAACAATGGCAATATCTCCATTGTTAAACATTACGTTGACGACTACGAAACGTCTCTTACGGTATATCCGGGTGGAGAAACTTATGCCACAAACACGGCGCACTGGGCAAGCGAAAATCTGGGCAGCATGAATCCTTTTACCATTATTACGGTAATTAACCGCAGCAGCATCTCCAGTATTGAATCTGCCACTGCCGGTGAACCCATTTTAATGGTGCCTGCTGCCTTCTTAAGATTTGCCGAGGACAAAAAATTCAACTACAACACCATCCGTTTAAGCGCTCTGGCTGTTGACGCGTTAAGTATAGCTACCGGACCGGGTTTGGTAATAAAAGCCTATAAAGCCGGGCGTATTGCTCTGGCCCTTTACGAAGGTGCCCAGGTAGTGGGGGCCCTGGCCAACATTTCTACAAATGCGCTGCCCGCCACCAGCGAAACCAAAAAATGGATCGATGAATTTAACCTCGTAGTAGCCGCCTGGGGAGGTGCGCGCCTGACAATTAACGCGAGCAGCAAAGTTTACAACAGCAGTTATTTTAACCTCGCCAAAACCTCTCTTTTTAACGGCATCAGCGAAGAAAAGATCCAATACCTCATCAGCCGCTACAACAGCATCAAAAGTAATTTAACCAGCCACCTCAACAGCGCCAATGCCTCCGCCCAGGTGGATAAAATTGTGGAATATTTGAAAAAGCTGGTGAAGGCTGGGAATGCAGGATTGAATTTAAGTGAAATGGTAAGGGGGGTTTTAAAGGCAGACTTCATTAATTCTGTGACTGACTTTGCTACACATCCTGAAATTGCCGAGCAGGCTTGGGGCTTGTTTAAACAAGAGAAATGGGGTGAGTTAGAAGTGCTTTTCAATGCAAATAACTTCAATAAATATAATGACGTAATTTTTCCTCCTAACAGCGGAGCCATCAATTTAATAAAGAAAACTTTAGATCCAGCGGACTTTAATAATAATCTAATAATAGATAGATATGGCTCCACTTCAGGAAAATACACTGCTCCATTTAATACTCCTTTTCCTCAACGAGCTCTTCCAGCATCTTATGCAAATCAAACCCCACTAAAATATCGTGTAGTAAAAGCCATTCCTAACGTTGAAGAAGGTCAAATAATTCCATGGTTTAATCAACCTGGCATGGGCATCCAATGGAAATTGGAAAAATCTGTCCAGTATTATATTGACGAAGGTTATTTATTACCAGTAAACTAATATATTTGCCAAAATGAAACTGCTTGATTTATCCAACGTCGAAAAACAATACCCCAACCTGATTATTTATCAGGGTATGCTAGACAAGGAATCAGAAAATCCTACCATTGAAATTACTATGGGTGAATCCAGACCTTTACCAATACGCCTAAAAGAAATTTATAATAAGAGGTGGATTTCAGCTCTAAGTGTTGAAGAATTAAAAACGATTTCTAAATTATTCAATATTAAAGCAAACATATACCCATCTGGCAATATTTCCTTCTCAAAGTTAGACTCTTCGGAGGATGAACTTAAACAGTGCTTCTTAATGCGAGAGAATTTTAATAATGATACTTATTACATTTGCGTAGCCCTAGAAGAAATACAAGCGTCAGTATACAAAAGTCAATTAGTCGGTTTAGTTATTGGCGACTAATCATACTTTGATTGTTTGTGAAACTATAATAACAGTATGATTTTATTACCTCCAATTATTTTCCACAAACCTTCTCAAAACCCCATCGTCTTTGGTCACAACCATCACTATTTGGTAAACACGGTAATTGGTATAATTCAAGATTGCCTAATAACTAAATCGACCCATTTACGCAGTAAACTGTAATTTGCTTAAATTTGATGGAGAGGTTTCCTGTTTGTCTTTTGAAAATTCGATTAATACATAAGGACAAACAGGTCGGAACGATTGCTTATTTGCGCTACCAAAACAAGAAATGAATAATTTGTTACAAAGAACAGGGAATAATATTTCTTTAATAGAAATAGAATTAGGTATACCTGAAGGAACTTGGCAAAATAGAATAAAAGATCCGTTGAAACCAGATAAATTGGTTCGAACTGACGTAAATTATTCGAGTAACCATAACCTTAGAATGGCCTCGGAAAATGAACATGGAGCAAATACTCTTTGGCTTCCCGGAAGTAAAACACCCGAAGGTATATCTGAGGCCGTGCTCGATGCATTCCCTTCATCACGAAATGATTTATATTCTAAAGCAATTATCGTTTAATGATTCCAATAGATTACATTAAAAGTTTTAAGGAAACCCATACGTACCAACTCATAAATGATGGCATTTTGAATGGAGATATCCAAAGGGTATTACTTGGAAATACTCCTTATGGAATTACATCACAAAATGAACCTAACAGAACAATTCCCTCGCAAATTATAATAGGCTTACACATTCTCATAACTGAAAACAAAACCGACAATTATAGTATCAACAATGCACTAAAGAGTATTCCAATAACTGAAAAAACAATCTGCATTTTGCTAGACTACATAGATACCTACTTAACTTATAAGATTGGCGAAAACATCCTGAAACTAGACTTTAAAGATTTACTAAGTAGCGTAGAAATTCAAAGGTATAAATTCAATCAACAAAAATGCGTTTCACACCTTCTCGCATCAATTGAATCCAAAATTACTGGATGATATTTGAAATCATAGGAAATCAGTTTTTTAACTCTTAGACTAAAAACAAAATTAAATCTTTTGAAATACTTGAAACCTACTAAGAAATCCATTTTTGAAATAATAAAATTAGTTTTTCACTCGAACAAATCGGTTGAAGAGATAATTAATTTACTTGGTGTCGAAACTAAACGGATAGGCAGACATCACTTTATCATTCCGAATAGTTCAGACTTTATAAATATTTCGATAACTGTTGATTCAAACAAAATTAGTTCGTGTGGTGCCGACCTGAAAAACCCTCTTGAATTGCATGAATTGGAAGAAGCACTTGGACAGAAATCCCAAAAAAGTTATAGTATTTATGACGAACTATCTTCTTTCAATTTTTTTTTTGGATAGCGGGTTAGAGCTGTCTTTTCTCTGCCACGGCGATGTTAGTGATATAAACAAACCTCTTTTCTTTAAGGAGATTAGAGTTTCAACTGCTAAAACAACATAATATGTCTCTTTCGGCGTTTTTTTTTTTAGAGTTCTATTCCGAACTAATCTTTGTTCGGGAAAATTATATTCAAAACTATTAAGGAACAGGCTACTGTTATAAAAACAAAATAGATGAACTTTTACCAAAAGGCCATTCAACAAAATCAGGTCTTTGATTTTTTCAGAGGCAAAGGAGAGTATTTCGATGCAGATTTAGATCGAGAGGGGAGTCATAATTTTTCTTTTACAAGTTACAATGTAATGGGTTATGGAACAGAAAATGGAGAAAGTACATTATACCAACAATTAGATACAGACCTTCTTAAGTACATTAATTTACCGGATTTCAGCCTCGATGACTTAAAAATTATTATCGGACTAATTTGGGTATATTTTTTATTCCGAAAAGAAGATCACACGTTCAAAACAGACTGGATTATCTCCTCAGAGTTAATCGATAAGATACACAGAAAAATAGTCTTTTTCAAAGAAGCACATCAAAATTCAGAAGATTTGAATAGAATGATATCAAGTTTATCAGACAGATTCGACTTCCATATATTTGATAAATAGAAATCTCAATTTTCAAAATTTCCAGAATTATTTTGGAAAACACTTTGAATCGATATTCCCACTGCCCTCACTTTAACCTCTCTAGTTTCCCTTTTGGTCTTACTCAATTTTTATAATACCATTGATTGGCCTCTGATTTTTCGAGCAAGGGATTGAGTGCTTTGGAGTCGATTTCTTCAACGGAAGTGTAAAGGACCGCACGCTGACGTCCGTTTTTTGCTAAGTCAAGTTATGCATTTGAGCGCTAACACGCAAAAATGGTCGCAAGGCTGCTGTTACCTGCTGCCCTTTTATTAGTATTCCGTCGGGGCGTAATGAGTCCCAGGATTTTCTTTTGTAAACCATCGTCGGCTACTTTCATATTGAGTTGTCCGACCCCTATATGTGCTTTTGAATTGGCTCATTGCAGATTGAAATTGGGCAATAATCAGGATCGAATCGCTGTATGACGGAATTGTGTCCTCATCAAGCAAGTCTAAAAATGAAAATGTTGGTTCATTTTTTAGCAGATCTTTAATAGGTCCCAATATTCTGTTGAGCGAAGTCACCTTGAACTTATTCAAAAGTTCGTCAGGTTTCTTTTTTGAAAATTCTTTCATTTCAGTGAAACTTGAATCAAGAAGTTTTTCTAGCATTTCATACTTTACAATCTCCGCGTCTGTTGGCAGATTGTTGTTTGTTTCTTTTTTCGCCATTTTATTTTATTTAGGATGCACAATCTCTTGAAAACTCAACGTACTTCATTTTTATTACGTCAATGGGAAGTCGTTGTTTACCTTGGAATATTTTACACATTAATTTCAAATCATCATCAGTCAAAATAAGAATACACTTTCTCTGTCCAGCCCATAACTCTAGCGTATTTTTGTAAATGCTTTTTGGAGGGGGATTTCTCGTAAAGATTATTCCGAAATTGCCGAACTGTTGATTTAAATATCTGTTAACTTGGTTTATATGTTCTCTTTCGACTTCTTTTACGTTTTTCAATTCGACTACAATTTGTCTACTATTATATAAGTCGTAAATATCTTTTAGAAAATCATAAGAGCGATTATTGTAAAATATTAAATCACGAATCAAAACACCAGAATCGGTTCGACTTTGAGGTTCGGCAAAGTCAAGTTGTGGGTAGAGTAGCGATGCAAGCATTTGACAAATTGTGTCTTCGTAGATTTTGTCACTCTTGTTTTGATTTCCTGATGGTAAGGCAATTATTTCTTTGAGTTTTCGGTTTGCTGAAATAATTGGCAAAGGTTTAAACAAAGGGTCGTTCTTGCAATCAACGGCTTCTTTCTCTTTTAGCTTGATATAAGTTTGAACAACATCATAATTCTGTCTGTTGTAGTTTAAAAGTGATACCCTGTCGGGAAACTTGTTCGGGTCAGAAACAAGTTTGGAAATGTATCCTCCAAAATAATCATCATAATTTATCCAAGGCAGAAACCTTAACCATCTTTTAGGAACTAAAAGAATTGGAGATTTGTCTTTTGGATTAATTGGAAGGTAAACTTCTTCTGACAGGAATTTATTCTTTTTATAGTCGTATACATTCTTAACCGTCACCTTTTCTATTGGTATTTTATGCTTTTCGCACTGTTCAATTGTAAAATCAATTAGAAAGGACTTAATAAAATTACAAGTAATATCGCTAATTCTATCTTTTGAAATGCTATCAACAAATAACTGTATTTCCTCAAAGTGAGTAAATCCAGATTTAGTGATTTGTGGAATATTTTTGTACAGATTTAATATGTCTGTCGCAGCCTTTGAACCAATCTGTTTGCCTGCTTTTGTTTTTGAATTACCTAAACCTACTTCTTGGCATTCAGAGGAGAGTATTAAATATTCTGTCGCCTCTTTTTCATTTCCTTTTAGAAAAAGTTGTCCAAGATGGTTAAAGGAGTTAGTCAATGCTGTGTGTAAAGAGTTGTCCTGCATTGAAGGTGATTTCCAAAGTAAAAAGGGGTCTACATATAATGGAACATCTTCGTCCAAAAATGGAATACCAAAGTCAACCTCTTCTTGTGTAAAAGGAAGATTGTGAAAGTCATTTAATCTTGGTCGTACTAAACTGTCCATTTCTACTTTCGTCGTCAGGGTTGCAGGTAACGTTTGGCAAGCAGGCACAGGCGGCATTTTGAAACATCCTCTGTCTACACGCACAAATGTTTATTCGAAGATAACTCTTTTTTAAGCGGAGGCAAAATAAATAAAAGTCTGCGAAGCAGGCCTTGATTTATGCCGAAGCCCTTATTTGTCCGGCCGCTTGTGCTTGATTGCTGTTAGGCACAGTTTATTTCATTGAGTTCTTAATTTGACTTACATAGTCGTCTACAAGGGAATTTAATTGAGAGTCATTTTGAATATTTGTCACCCGTAGTTTTAAAAGGACTTCATTATAAGTTGTATTATCTAACTTGTCTGCGATTTTTTTTATATTCTTATCAAGGTCTGCCAAAAGATCTTCACTCAATTTTGGTTGAAGCCATGTTTTAAAATCAAAAGGTATTTGAGAAATTAAATCATCGAATTGATTTAAATATTGATCTGCCTTAGTAAGTCTGTCTTTTATTTTATGTTGTCCATTTAGTTCATATGCGAAAATTGGGAATACCTCGGAAAGTTCAATAATAACATTATCGATGTTTTGTTCTAAGTATTCTATTTGATTATCGTCTCCAAAAATACTAGACTTAATATTCTCGATAATTGGAAGAGTTTGTTCAATACCAATTTTAACTTCTTGACCAAATTCTTTCGTCAGTTTATTCTCTAAGGATTTCATAAAACTGGTTACCTCTTTTTCAAAAGAAAGTTCCTTTTGAATTTGATAACGTAATTCCAAAAGGTAAAATAAAAGCCTATTTAATTTTTTTCGGTCTGATTTTTTGTCAACCCAGGTTTTTCCGTATTCAGCAAGACCCCAACCGATAAATACACCAATTAACGGAGCTATTGTTTTGAACCATTCCATTTTTAATTAAATTTTAGATTCCGTAGTATGTTTTTAAAGCATCAGCTAACAAGCTGCCAGCGGCTCCAATACCAACATTCCACGTTCCATCCAAGGCTTTTCCTAACATTTTTTGAGTCCAAGCATTGACATTTTTGCCAAAAGTTTTATTTTTTTCGTCTGGCTTTTCAGTATCTATTATTTCAACAAGCTCAGCAGTATCTTCTTTTGTCAAACCAATACTGTTTAGGTGTTTTTCGAGATCCTCTTTACCGCCTTTTTTTATTTTAATTGTAGCAGTTATATTGGAATTGTCCCCTGTATTAAGGATATTTCCATCTCCGTTATTATTTATAATTGTCTGGTTCATAATTGTTGCGATTTCCTCCTTTTTAGTTTTTAATTCTTCAATCTCTGTTATATTCCCAAATTGACTGTCTATTTTTAGCATAAAGTCAAGTAAATTATCTCTGACCACAGAGAGCACTTCATTGACTGCATTAACAGAAATTGATTTGCTACAGTTGACTAATTGCAAGTATGGATTCCCCATTTTCCTCCAATTCTGCTGAATTAAACCCGTAAGTTCAGCAGGAAATGTTTGTTCAAGTATTCCTGATTTATTTTCAGATTTTAAAGTTTCCAAACTAGTGATGCTTTGCATGAAATTCATAGAACGTAACATGTTCTCAAACTCTTCACCTAATCCCATTGTAGGTACTGGTTGCTTGTTGTATTGCATACGGCCGTTAATATAAGTGCCAGTAATATTCCCATTATATTTCCGATAGCTCGGTAAATCGTCCTCATTGGTATAACCTTTTAATTCATTTGTCACCCAATTTAACAGTTCAATATTTTGAAGTCTACTCGCTAAAACTTTTGTCTTAAGCAAAGGTGAAGTAATTGATCTTTCGGTGTCAATTAATTCATTAATGATGTCTTGAATTAGTTTCATGTTAAATTGTGCCTAACTACCTTACAGGAGTGATATTACCACCCCAATACAACAAAATACAATGTGTTGGATCAGGTTTTTACTTTTATTAACTCTGATGTACCTGTCTCTTTTTCGCATAGCTTAATCCTTCGGCTCCTCAGTCACAGGTCTCAACTAAGCACTTCGAATTTATTCTTAACTCGTGTCAAAGCGCCACAAATCCAATAACAACTATCTTTAACTGGGTTTCAAATTGTATTGGGTAAATGAGTGCTGGTTCGGGAGCTAATTTAAACGAAAGAAGGAAGAATAAAAATATTTTGCTGGGTTTTGTCAGTTTGGGAAAAATGCAGGAAAGACAGTGGCTATGGAGGGAATTATGCAGAATCTGCATAAAATAGTTTTGGGGCGTAAGGCGAAAAACGATTTAAAAAATTTAAGACCCACGTTACACATGGTTCAGGTAAGCCTCTGAACGACGCACTTGGCATTAGAGCTTTGCGCACTTTGTGTTGCCTCTTTTCTTTGTGACCTTTGCGGTTAATAACCACAGAGAACACAGAGTGAGGCGCAGAGGGCACGGAGATAAGAATTGTTGCCACCACGCATTCAGATTCCTTCGGCCTTCCTAAATCGAGCAAGCCTCGGAATGACGCACTTGGCATTAGAGCTTCGCGGTCTTTGTGTTGCCTCTTTTCTTTGTGAACTTTGCTCCTACGCTGAAGCTTCGGCGCAAGCGTAGTGGTTATTAACCACAGAGAACGCAGAGTAAGGCACAGAGGGCACAGAGTTGATCAGGTTGCTTTCGCACATGCAGATTCCTTCGGCCTTCCTACCTCGTGCAAGCCTCGGAATGACGCACTTGGCATTAGAGCTTCGCGGTCTTTGTGTTGCCTCTTTTCTTTGTGAACTTTGCTCCTACGCTGAAGCTTCGGCGC
>CAZMHW010000100.1:0-9890 GCA_964566105.1 uncultured Akkermansia sp. | reverse complement strand
CAAAGAAGGAAAAAAATCCTTGTTCCTTATAGGTTTACTAAACGGCTTATTGCCGTGCGGCATGGTATATATGGCCGTTGCCGGTGCTATTGCTACTGCCGACGTGTTTAAAGGCGCTCTGTTCATGGCGGTGTTCGGACTTGGCACCGCACCGGTTATGTTTTTACTACCACTGGCCGGCAATCACATCAGTCTCTCTTTCCGGAACAAAATCCGTAAAGCGGTTCCACTTATGGTGGGACTTATGGCCGTAATTCTTATCTTGCGCGGACTCAATCTGGGCATTCCCTATGTGAGTCCTAAACTGAATAAAACAAACGAAATACCAACCTGTCATACCGTTGCCGGGAAAAAAACGTGTTACGGTACAACTAAAAATTAACCATATGATCTCTGAAAGAAAAAAAGATTTATTAGAACAGCTGGAGAAAAAATTCACAGCCATCGGACAGAATACCGACGTGCACCTGGAAGGTTTAATTCACGCTAAACCCATTACCTATTGGGATTACATCCAGACGGACGCTCTTTTAAATTTACAAACACAACGCACCACCCTACCCGACGAAATGGTATTTATCATGTACCACCAGGTAAACGAGTTGTTGTTTAAAATGATCTTATGGGAAATAGATCAGGTGTCTAAAAGTGAAAACATCAGCGCCGAGATCTTCGCTGAAAAAATGATGCGCATCAGCCGTTATTTTGACATGCTCACCTCTTCCTTCCAGATCATGCAGGACGGTATGGATCCGAAACAATATTTAAAATTCAGAAACACCTTAACCCCTGCCAGTGGTTTTCAAAGTGCGCAGTACCGTTTAATCGAATTCGCTTCCACCAGCCTGATCAACCTGATTGACTTCCGCTTCAGGGCAACAATTGACCGGAATACACCTTATTCACACGCCTATGACCACTTGTACTGGCAGGCTGCCGGAAAAGACCACGCAACCGGTAAAAAGAACACTCTTATTGTGTTGTTTGAAGAAAAATACAAAGACTTCTTCCTCAAAAAAATGGAAGATTACAATACCACTAACCTTCATGCCAGATACAATTCCCTTCCGGCGGAAGCTAAAGCTAACCCGGAACTGATCAAAGCCATGCGTCATTACGACCACACGGTGAACGTAAAATGGGTAATGGCCCATTACCACGCGGCAGAGAAATATCTGGAAGCGGATGGAAAACCAAAAGAAGCAACCGGTGGCAGTGACTGGAAAAAATACATGCATCCAAAATACCAACGCAGGATCTTTTTTCCTGAACTTTGGTCGGCACAAGAACTAGAACAATGGGGCCAATGAACCTGATCAAAAAATACAATATCGCTGTACCGCGCTACACGAGCTATCCAACAGTACCTTACTGGGATAAAACACCCACACAGGAAGAATGGAAACAGCATGTAGCCAATACCTTTAAAGCCAGTAATTCCAAAAATGGCATCAGTCTTTACATTCACCTTCCCTATTGCGAAAGTTTGTGTACCTATTGTGCCTGCAATACCCGCATTACAATCAATCACCAGGTAGAGAAACCCTATATTGAGAGTTTACTCAAGGAATGGCGTATGTACCTGAATGTGTTTGGTGAAAAACCAAAGATCAAGGAAATTCACCTGGGAGGTGGCACGCCAACCTTTTTCAGTTCAGAAAATCTTCAGCTCCTGCTGCAAAGTATTTTAGATACCTCTGAAAAAACGGCCAATGCTGAATTTAGCTTTGAAGCTCACCCCAACAATACCACAGCGCAGCATCTAAAGACCTTATACGATCTGGGATTTAAACGCGTGAGTTTTGGAATCCAGGATTTTGATGAAAAAGTTCAGATCGCAATTAACAGATTACAAAATATTGAACAGGTAAAAAAAGTGGTGGACGAAGCCAGAGCCATCGGTTATACCTCCATTAATTTTGACCTGGTGTACGGTTTACCCTTTCAGACTTTAAAAAGTGTCACCGATACCATTCATCTTGTAAACGAATTACGTCCGGACCGGATTGCCTTTTACAGCTACGCACATGTGCCCTGGTTAAAACCCGGTCAACGCAAATTCACTGAAAAAGATTTGCCGGAGGATGAAGAAAAAAGACAACTCTACGAAAAAGGATTAGAACTTTTTAAAGAGAATGGGTATACAGACATTGGCATGGACCACTTCGCACTTCCGGCCGACACCTTATACGAAGCCATGAACAATAAAACGCTGCACCGTAATTTTATGGGCTACACCCACAACTACACGCAGCTAATGGTAAGTCTGGGCGCTTCTTCTATCAGCGACACCTGGGACGCTTTTGCCCAGAATTATAAAACGGTAGAACAATACCGCGAAGCCGTGTATAAAAATGAGTTCCACATTTTTAAAGGACAGATCTTAAGCGCTGAAGACCTTATTTTGAGAAAACATATTCTGAACATTATGTGCAAAGGATTAACCAGCTGGGAAAAACCGGAGCAACAATGTGATGCATTGTATGCAGGTTTAGAAAGGCTGGAAGAACTGGAAAAAGATGGTCTGGTAAAAGTAAACGGCACTCAGCTGGAAGTAAGCGAAAGCGGCAGAACTTTTCTAAGGAATATTTGTATGTGTTTTGACGCCCATTACTGGGCTAAATCCCCTACTTCGAAGATTTTTAGTTCATCGATATAAATTAGCTCGATAGTTTATTGCTTAAGTATCTTTCCGGATGTACCTCCTGTTACATTAAAAAAACCGAAACAATTTATTGCGATAAAAATGGCGCTGTCATGCATTTAACCTGTCACCACACACTCTCCTTCGACTGTAAATAACAAACTCCTTGTTTAACAGGGTAGATACAAATTCTTCTTCTCCGGTAATTAGCATTTAATCTTATAGTTACCGTATTTAATTAAATAACTTTTCTGAATCTACCAGACAATAAAATGCGTAAAACTACCCAAATTTAACGCGCGATTACCCAATGCTAAACAGAGTAATACTACGTTGACAAAAGCTGTCTCGTACTCTAATTTTGTTTTTGTATTAACCAATTAAAACATCAAAACATGAAAACCCAATTAATTTCGAAAGTAGCAGTAGTCCTTACTGTATTTTTTTCACTGGCTTTGAGCTTAAAATCAGAAGCTCAGATTCCAAATCCCTACAAAGTAAAAAACAACACCACCTGTACTTTTATTGTGGACTGGTACGCTGCGGATCCGAGTTGTATAAATGTTTGTCATTCACAAACAGCTGTAACATTGGCTCCCGGTGTAACACCACTGGTTTGGTCCGCTCCTTGTCTACCGGCGCCGTGTGATCTCAAGATTATGATCACTCAAATCGGTTCCACGGTTTTAAGCACACC
Source organism: uncultured Akkermansia sp. (assembly GCA_964566105.1). GTDB lineage: Bacteria > Bacteroidota > Bacteroidia > B-17B0 > Aurantibacillaceae > Aurantibacillus. Next base: position 6,549 of record CAZMHW010000100.1, on the reverse strand, counting down.
GATCGGAGCCTCGGTTTTATCAGGTGGAACCTCTTTTGCAAATCCTCCAGGCTCAGGATGTTCAGCAACCGGTTTCACTATTAATATGGGAACAGGTGGTGCTGTTATAAATTAAAGCTAATTTTTATATTAGTGAAACCCCGGTGACTGAACTCTCCGGGGTTTTCTTTTTCAGACACGATTAAATCTTATGTAATAAATGTTACCATGTTTTAGAAATTTCGCTTCTAATTTTGCATCGTAAATTAAATCTAATAAAGTGAAACGAATTTTTCTCCCGATTTTTGGCCTGCTGCTCCTTCTGACAACCGTATTAGGATGTAACGCGCCATCTCAAAAAACAGAAATAACAACTCATCAATCAAACGACACCATGAAAACAAACAAAGAAATAATTGTAGATGTAAGAACTCCCGAAGAATGGGAATTTGACGGACACGCCAACTGTTCGGTAAACTATCCGCTCGACCAATTGTCAGGAAAAATTGAAGAACTAAAAAAATACGACCACGTGGTGCTGGTTTGCCGGAGTGGCGGTCGCGCCAGTGTGGCTCAAAGACAACTTGAAAGCGCCGGTATTAAAAACGTTGAAAACAAAGGCGCCTGGCAAAACATCAGCTGCAAAAACTAAAATGATGCAAGCTATACTGAGAGACTGGAGTTTATTCCGCGCCCTGCGCGTAGGACTTGGGATTTTTATCCTTATCCAGGGAATACTGATTAAGGATACATTCTCAATTGTAATGGGGCTCTCCTTTGGCGGGATGGCCCTCTTTAACATTGGATGCTGTGGTTCCGGAGGTTGTGCCACACCCTCTTCCTATACAAAAAACTCCAAAACACCGGCGGAAGAAATAGAATACGAAGAAGTAAAGGATACAAAATAATTTAAGTATCTTTATTTTTATGGCGGATGTTCAGGAAATACAAAAACAACTTCAATTTCTGGGAAAATCGCTGGTTTCAAAGATCCTGGAGATTTCCAGTATTCACGAAATAAAAGGCGGTACCGAAATTTTAAAAGAAGGGCAGTACGTAAAGTCCATTCCTATCGTTTTAAGCGGGCTCCTGAAAGTTTTCACACGACACGAGGACAAAGAGCTTTTATTGTACTACATCCAACCTTCCGAAAGTTGTATCATGTCCTTCTCTTCGAGTTTATCGAATGACAAAAGCAGCATTTATGCCAAAACCAGCGAGGACTCACTATTGCTTTTGATCCCGGCCGAGCGGGTTAACGAACTTACTCAGGAATTTCCTGAATTTAACATCCTGTTTCATCAGCAATATAAAGTACGGTACAACGACCTTCTTGAAACGATTAACCAATTGGTGTTTACCAACCTTGATCAAAGGCTTTACAAATTTTTGAGAGACACTTCCCGGATCAAAAACGAAAATCCTTTAAAAATTTCGCACCGCCAGATCGCCAACGAATTGGGCACTGCCCGTGAGGTAGTTTCCCGTGTGATGAAGAAACTGGAAAAAGAAAATAAAATTCTGCAAAGCAGTGATAGCATAAAAATTTTGTAAGCGGTGACATATATCACCGTTTTACCGTTCCCGTACTGTGTACCTTTGAATAGGAAAATTAACCACTAAAACATAAAACAATGAAAAAAAACATGGGATCAGCCGACAGAATTATCAGATTAATTGTAGCGGCAGTAATTGCAATTTTATTCTTCACAAATGTTATCAGCGGTACTTTGGGAATCGTTCTGATGGCTCTGGCAGCAGTGTTCATTTTAACCAGTTTTATTAGTTTCTGCCCACTCTATACTCTTTTTGGCATGAATACCTGCCCCGCTCCTAAAAAAGAATAAGTTAAAATTCACTCACAAAATGAGCCCCTGCAAAACAGGGGCTTTTTTTATTTAAAGACACTTCAACTACAAGAACAGACATGAACGTAACCTTTGTTACTTATGGTAGAATATTCGTGTTTTAATCATCCCAAAAGTGACTTTAGTCACAGAACTTTGCGCTCTTTGTACCGAAATTTGTACTATAAAATTACAACACATGGCCTTACTTGGTTTCTCAATAGTACTCCTGCACCTGATTGCCGGATTTGGATTTTTAATCTATAAATTGACTCCCCGCAAAAAGGAAATTAAATCGGGAGAAACACCCGGACAAAAGTAATTCCCAAAAACTAAACGCGTTATGAAAAAAGAATGTGGAAACCGTTGCCCCTGAAAGATTTCAGATTGCAGCGAATCAAACAAATTAAAAAAACCTAATAACTAATCAACACAACATGAAAATTGAACAAATATACACCGGCTGCATCGCGCACGCCGCCTATTACATGGAAAACAACGGGGAAGCCGCTATTTTCGATCCACTGAGGGAAGTGCAACCCTATATGAACAGGGCAAAAAAAGACAATGCTAAAATTAAGTACGTGTTTGAAACACACTTCCATGCCGACTTTGTGAGTGGACATTTAGATCTTGCCAAAAATACCGGCGCTGAGATTGTATTTGGTCCGACCGCTAAACCGGGATACAAAGCCATTACCGCAGAAGACGGGCAGGTATTTAAAGTAGGGAATTATTCCGTGAAGGTAATTCACACGCCGGGACATACGATGGAAAGTACAACCTATTTATTGATAGATGAGAACGGAAAAGAACATGGGATTGTTACGGGCGACACTCTGTTTATTGGGGATGTGGGCCGACCTGATCTGGCGCAACACGTTATTGCTGACCTTACCGAAGAAAAACTGGCGGGTCATCTTTTTGATTCACTGAGAAACAAAATTCTGCCTTTAAGTGATGACCTGATCGTTTATCCTAACCATGGTGCAGGCAGTGCCTGCGGTAAAAACATGAGTAAAGAAACCACCGATACGCTTGGCCATCAAAAACAAGTGAACTACGCCCTTAATCCTAAACTTACGAAGGAACAGTTCATTAAAGAAATACTAACAGGACTGGTCCCGCCTCCGGGCTACTTCCCGCAGAATGTTCTTTTAAATATAAAAGGCTACGAAAGTATATCTACCGTTTTAGATCGCGGTAAAAAGGCTCTATCTCCACTGGAATTTGAAGTACTTGCCAACGAAACAGAAGCGGTGATTATTGATACAAGGTCGGCTCAGGTATTTAACAAAGACTTTATACCTAACTCCATCAACATTAGTATTGACGGTAGTTTTGCCACCTGGCTCGGAACGTTGATTCCAAGTGTGCAACAGGAAATTCTGATTGTTGCGGATGAAGGCCGGGAAGAAGAAGTAATTACCCGCATGGCACGTGTAGGTTACGACAGAGCCCTGGGTTATTTAAAGGGTGGGATCGATGCCTGGAAAAAAACGGGTAAAGAAACAGACAGCATTCAATCCATTAGTCCTGCAGAGCTATTCAAAATTCAGAAAAAAGGACCTACTCCGATTTTAGACGTAAGAAAAGCCAGTGAATACAACAGTGAACACTTGCTGGAGGCTATCAATGTGCCGCTTGATTTTTTAAATGAGAGTATGGTCACTATCCACAAAGACAAAACCTATTACGTACACTGCGCTTCGGGTTACCGTTCCATGCTCTTTATTTCAATTCTGCAGGCGAGAGGTTACCGGAACCTGGTTGACGTGACAGGGGGATTTAACGCGTTAAAACAAAGTAATCTCTTTAAAATAAGTGATTACGTATGCCCTACCACTTTGCTCTGATCCATTTATCACACTAAAAAAAGGTCCGTTCCTTAAGTAACGGACCTTTTTATTTATGAACTTATAACCACTTTGGACTTCGCCGATCTGTAGCACTGTCGCGAACCCTCAGGTTAAATACATCCGACAGCTGTTTTGCCAGTTCCTTTATTTCCTGAAAATTACGCGTTTCATGCACGATGAGTCTCCGGTTTTTGTTATACACCAGCGAAAGCTGGATCATAGAAGTGGTGTCGAAATCCTCGAGTTCACACGGTTCACATTTAGCGTACAGAGTTCTGAACATTAAGATATAATCCAGTTTTGGAAGTCGCTGGCAATCTTCATAAAACGTGAAGAGTGAAATGATTTTATTGGATTTAGTGAAACACTTTTTGTCCGTGTCCAGAATTACCCCACGACGGAGAAAAAAATTGGACGCGGCGTATTTCCCTATTATTTTCATAGCTGTTTGTTTTTATAAAGTTCGGATTCCGCATCCAAAATTACGGTAACTCCTGTTACACTCCCAATTTATTTGCACTCTGTTCTCCCTATACTCTGTAACATTAGTAACTGATAAGACTAAATCTTCAGGGTAACTTTGAATGACCGAAAAAACCATTTTACGTTACATGCGCATTCACCAGCTTTACGCCCTTTTCCTTTTTAGCCTCAGTACTTCTCTTTTTTACGGTCAAGACAGTTTACAGCCGGTCCGCAAAGATAGTTCCCTCACTCCCACGCTTTTCCGTAATACAAAATTAGATTTAAAGTTCAGGAACTACTTTATGAATACCCTTAATGAATCCGGTCTGAAAGATGATTATGCCCTGGCCAGCGGGCTTTCTCTCGGTATTTTGACACCCGATTACCGGGGCTTTCAAATAGGACTCAGCGCTTCGGTAACTTACAATGTAAACTCTTCCAATCTTGTAAAAGTGGATGCCAGTACACTTGGAAACAACCGCTATGAGCAAGGTTTATTTGACCTGAGACACCCCGATAAAAAACTAAACCTTTACCGTTTTGAAAATTTATTTTTAGCTTATCACATTTCAAAAAGTGAGTTGACACTGGGTCGTATGAAATTAAACACCCCCTTTCTCAATCAACAGGACGGGCGCATGAATGTAACGATGGAAGAAGGAATCTGGCTAAAAACAGCCGAAGTTAAAAACATGGAATTCTGCGGTGGCTGGCTTTGGAAAATCTCACCACGTTCTACTACCCAGTGGTTTCATGTAGGAGAAGCCATAGGCATTAATCCTGTGGGAGTTAATGCCCAGGGAACCAAATCGGAATATGCGGATCAACTGAACAGCCAGGGCATAGCCCTTGCGGGATTCGGGTATAAAGTCCATTCAACATTAAAACTGAGTTTATGGGACATGTGGATTGAAAACATAGTGAATACGAATATGCTGGAACTGAATTACGAGGATGGTAAGGAACTGAAATTTTACCAGGGTTTTATGTACGTTCATCAAGATGCGGTGTGCAGGGGTGGTAATTCAGATCCCCAAAAAAGTTATCTCCCTGCCGGTGCCCAATCCAATGCATTTAGCGGTCAAACCGGTTTAAAAAGCAAACGTTTTAATACCAGCTTAAATTACACCCATATTACCGGAGACGGAAGGTACCTTTCTCCACGGGAATTTGGTCGTGAACCTTTTTACACCCTGATGTTGCGCGAAAGAAACGAGGGGCTTGGAAAAGTGTATGCCATCAGCACAAAAACCTATTTCTACTCAAAGACCGGCAGATTAAAGATTGGTGGCGGTTACGGCTATTATTTGCTCCCTGATGTAAAAGACTATCGCCTCAACAAATACGGTTTACCATCCTACCATCATTTTAATTTTGATATCACCTACAGCTTTGCTAATTTTCTGAAAGGTTTAGAAGTGAGATCAATCAGTACTTATAAAAAAGACGAAGGAGAAACATACAACGATCTTAAGTATATTTACAACAAAGTAAATATGTTTAATTTCAGTCTTATCGTCGACTACAAATTTTAAAATACCTATGAACGAGATCCGTGAAAAATTATCCTCCATCCTCGAAAAAAATCTGATCGATGAAATTCTTCAGGTAGGAGAAATACGCCATCTGAAAGAAGGCGAAGTCATTATGGACTACGGAAAACCAGTGCGCTTCATGCCCATCATTATCAGCGGTACGCTCCGGGTGATGCGTAAAGATGAGGAAGACAGGGAGATTATTTTATATTATCTGAGCAATAATGAAAGCTGTGCTATGGCGTACGCTTGTTGCATGGAAGCGAAAAAAAGTGAAGTCAAAGCCATCGCCGAAGACAATGTGGAGTTAATTACTATACCACACAACAAACTGGACGAATGGCTTGTGAAATACCCCAGCTGGAAAAGTTATGTGTTTAATAGTTTTACGCACCGCTTTAATGAACTTTTAAAATCACTTGAAAGTGTTGCTTTCCACAAATTAGACGAACGGCTGATTCAGTATTTAAAAGCTAAGTCTAAAATCACCGGCAAATCTTCCATTCAATTATCCCATAATCAGATCGCCGAAGAAATGGGTACCAGCCGTGTTGTTATTTCACGTTTGTTAAAACAATTGGAAAACGACAAAAAACTGCTGCTGTATAGAAATGAAATCAAGTTGTTAAGCTCTTTTTAGACCTGTCTGGTCAAAAAAAAGGAATCCCACACCGCAGTGAGGGACTCCTCGCTATGAATTTGTATTATCAATACGCTTTAAAAATACAAAATTAACCAAATAAGAAATTAAGATCAGTTAGCATTTTTTTGATAAAGTTGACGGCTATCAATTTTATTGTGACAATTTATTTGAAATTTCGTTTTACCGATTCAGTGCGTCAATTAAAAATCATTATCCTCTTG
>CAZMHW010000099.1:0-9893 GCA_964566105.1 uncultured Akkermansia sp. | reverse complement strand
TCTATGCACAAAGCAACGCTTATTGGAGATTCAATGATTTACAGCACTGTGGAAGGTGGACAGGCACAAAAGGACTATCTGGAATACAGATCCTTTATTAACAATCTGGTAATGATCCAACAAAAAATGCAGGCTGACTTTAATGTGGCAATGCAAAATAACGATGTTAATGCGCAAAACGCTATTAAGACCGAATATCAGAATTTAAACGGACAATACCTTGGAGGCTTGAAAACCTTTATTAAAAACCATCCAAAATCCCCTGTAAGCGGACACATAGTAGCGAACGACCTAAACAACCCGTCTATCCCACTTACTGAGCTGATGGAGGCTGTAGGTTACATTGATAAAAGTCTTGAAAACACAAGCAATGTAAAAGTGGCGAATAAGCGTGTAAATGATGCGAAAGGAACGATGGTTGGCTATACCGCCACCAATTTCTCTCAAAATACACCGGACGGAAAAAAAGTAAGCCTCACTGATTTCCGTGGAAAATACGTGTTGATAGATTTCTGGGCCAGTTGGTGCAGACCTTGCCGTATGGAGAATCCGAATGTGGTAGCTGCTTATAACCGTTTTAAAGATAAAGGATTTACTGTTCTTGGTGTATCTATGGACTCGAACAGAGATCCTTGGTTAGCTGCAATACAGCAGGATAACCTTACCTGGACGCATGTGAGTGATTTAAAAGGCTGGGGAAATGAAGTGGGAAAAATTTATGGGGTTACAGGAATTCCTCAAAATTATTTAATAGATAGGGAAGGTAAGATTGTGGCGAAGGATTTGCGTGGCGCGGCTCTTGACGAAAAACTGGCTGAAATACTAAAATAATTAACAAGAAAAATTAAATTTGCACCAAAAATTTTTTAAAAGTATGAAGAATCGTAAACTAGTTGTTGTTGCTTTAGCTGTTGTAGCATCTGTAAATAGCGCTAAATCACAGGATCAGGTGGTAATGACAATTAATGATAAACCCATTAAAAGATCAGAATTTGAAGCCGTATACCGCAAGAATAATGGCAAGGAGGCAAGTAGCAATTCTAAATCCGTTAAAGAATATGTAGACCTGTTCTCTCTTTATAAAAGTAAAGTCTTTGAAGCGGAAAGTTTGGGTTTAGATACCCTGAATTCTTTTAAAACTGAATTGGCGGGTTATAGGAGACAATTGGCAGCACCCTACTTAACAGACAAAAATACCAATGAAAATCTTCTCACCGAAGCTTACGAACGGATGAAAACAGAAGTCCGCGCTAGTCATATTTTGGTGAAGGTAGATGAAACTGCTTTACCAAAGGATACTTTGGAAGCCTGGACTCGCATTAATATTATCAAAAATGCTTTGGTTGGAAAGCTCCCAACAGCGCTGGAAATAGCTAATTACGACAAGTTGCTTAAGAATACGACAGAGGTATCAAAACAATTAAAAAACAAGGACAGTGTTTTGTACAAGTCAAGAATCAAAGGAATCAAAGGATTGTCTGAAACTTATCAAAATGCAGGTGGAGACAAATTTCAGGCTCTTGCAGCTGCTCTGAGCGACGAACCTTCGGCATCTGAAACTAAAGGAGATCTTAATTATTTTTCCGCCCTGGATATGGTTTATCCGTTTGAGTCGGCTGCATATACTACCAAAGTAGGTGAAATCAGTCCTACAGTGAGAACTCGTTTTGGATATCATGTGTTAAAAGTATATGATAAACGCCCTACTCGTGGGGAGATCGTAGTATCACATATTATGGCAAAATTCCCAAAAGGTGCTTCAGATCAGGATAAAGCAAACGCTAAAACCAAGATAGATGAAATTTACGGGAAACTGAAAGCAGGACAAAATTTTGAGGAATTGGCCCGTCAGTTTAGTGACGATAAACAAAGCAGCGATAAGGGTGGTCAATTGCAGCCGTTTAAGGGTAGTCGCTGGCCGAAAACATTTGAAGACGCTGCTTTTGCTCTAAAAAACAACAATGATATCAGTGAGCCTGTTTTAACACCATTTGGGTGGCATATCATTAAACGTAACGACTTAAAAGGTGTTCCTGAATTTTCAGAAATAAAAAATGAACTGAAGTCCCGTGTTAGTCGCGATAGCAGATCTCAAATGGGGCGTGTGGCTCTGATTGAACGTGTTAAACGCGAAAATAATTTCAAAGAAAATCTAAAAAACAGAGATGAGTTTTCAAAAATTCTGGATTCCAGTTATTTGAAAGCAAGTTGGAAAGCTGAAAACGCTGCAAAACTGGGTAATAAGGAGATTTTTAATCTTGGAGGTAAATCATACACCCAGAACGACTTTGCAAGGTTTATGGAGTCCCAGATGTCATTTAGGGTAAACGGCGATGTGAACGAATTAATGAAAGGAATGTACAAAACCTGGGTGGAAGAAAGTATAGTTGCTTTTGAAGATTCACAGTTGGAGAAAAAATATACTGATTTCGCTAACTTATACCGTGAGTACAGAGATGGTATTTTGTTATTTGATTTAACAGACCAAAAGGTATGGAGCAAAGCGGTAAAAGACACCGCTGGACTAAGAGCCTTTTATGAGAAAAACAAAAACAATTACCTTTGGGATGAACGCGCTGAAGTAACGGTGTATAAGTGCCTGGATGAAAAGGTAGCAAAGGATTTACGCAAGATGCTTAAGGCCGGAAAAACCGAGAAGGAAATAACAGAGACTTTGAACAAAAGTTCTCAACTTAATGTTGCCGTTGAAAACATCACATATCTCAAAGGCGAAAATAAGAACGTAGATGCCAGCTGGAAGAAGGGTGTTGCCGAGAAAGACATAAAGGATGAAAAAAATGTAGCAGTATTGGTGGTTAATAATTTACTCCCTAAATCCCCAAAAACCATCGGGGAGTGTAGAGGCAATGTTACTGCTGATTATCAAAATTATCTTGACTCTGAATGGCTTTCTTATTTAAAAAAGAAATACACAGTTAAATTGAATCAGGATGTTTTAAATACCATAAAATAAAAGAATGTTGAATTCAAACACGCCGGTTTTTCAAAATGGAAAACCGGCTTTTTTATGCTACAACGTGTGTATTTTCAAAAGTTTAAATTAACTTTAGAACAAATTACTGATTTGAAAAAAGGAATTTATACAGTTGTTCTGTTGCTCTTCATTGCTTGCACTCCGTCTGTGAAAAACGATGCAGATAAGGAGGCAAAGATTGTTGCCACTGCGGGAGACGATAAGCTGGATATTAACGAGTTTACAGATGATTTTGTGTCAACAGGTATTATAAAGGATAGTGTTTATAATGCCAAAAAGTCAATTGAAAAATGGGCTACAGAATCTCTTTTTTACCAGGAGGCTCTTACTAAATTAAACGAAGACGAAGTCAACATTGAACAACAAGTGGAAGCTTACCGGAAATCACTGGTAAATTATATTTATCAGACAAAACTCATTGAAGCAAATCTCGATACCACAATCACTAAGGAAGAAATTGAAGCGTACTATGACGAACACCGCGATAATTTTATTTTAAAGGAAAATATTGTCAAGGTAAATTATTTAAAAGTTCCGTTGAGATCTCCTGCTTTGGCTAAGATTAAAAGGTTTATCTGGTCAACAAATCCTAAAGATAAGATTCAGTTGAAAGTTTTATGTGAACAAAACGCAGAGAATTTTTTTATGAATGACAGTACCTGGTTGTTTTTGGAGGATATTAAGAAAGAAATTCCGGCTTTGAAGGAACAACCCGACTTTAATTTAAGTAATGGGAGAGTGGTGGAATTTACCGATGATTTGTATTATTATTATTTGAAGGTGAAAGATGTAAAAGTGAAAAATGGACTGTCACCAATTAATTTTGAATACCAAAACATCCGGAAGTTTATTCTAAATAACCGCAAGACTCAACTGATAACGGAATACAAACGTACCCTGCTTGAAAAAGCGAAAGGAAACAAGTCTTTTGTGAGTTATTAAATTTTCACGCCTATTACTAGAATATCATCGACCTGTTCGAGTGTTCCTTTCCAGGTTTCATTTTCGTGATTAAGGAGGTTCTTTTGAACAGAGAAACCCATATGTGCGTTTTTTACTAACATCTGTTCAAACTGCTTGTATCGGAATTTTTTCCCCTTTGGACCTCCAAACTGATCAGCAAAACCGTCAGTAAATGTATAAAGGCAATCGCCTTCTTCTAATTGAATAACGTGCTGAGTAAACGGTTTATTCAAGTCACTATACCCACAGGGTTGTCGGTTGGCTTTAAGAACTATAAACTCTTTCTCTTCGGTCTGATTCATTTTGTTCCGCACGATGTACATGTCGTTATTCGCCGAAGAATAGATAAGCTCTTTGTTTTTTTTGTGGATGCAACAAACGGTGATATCCATTCCGTCCTTATTCTGACCAACGGTACCCGTCTGATTTAAAGTGTTGATAATTTTGTCTCTTAGTAAATTTAGTACTTCAGCAGGGTCCTGAATGTTTTGACCTGCAATAATTTCATCTAAAAAAGAAAGACCAAGCATGGTCATAAAGCCACCCGGGACCCCATGTCCCGTGCAATCTGCTGTTACATAAAAAATCAGGTCCCCTTTGGAGTGAACCCAGTAGAAATCACCACTTACAATATCTTTTGGCTTAAAGAGAACAAAGCTGTCCCTGAAATAAGAATTGAATTTTTCTTCAGAAGGAATGAAGGCATTTTGAATGTTCTTAGCGTAGTTAATGCTGTCTGTAATCTCCCGGTTCTTTTCTTCGAGTGTATCTTTCTGACTTTGTATTTCTACTTTCTGAAGAACCACCTCTTCGTGTTTTTGTTCGATTACTTTTTTGGACCTTTCTAATTCCAGCCGGATCCGAATGTCGTTATATGTCAAGCGGTAGCGGGTTCTGATCAGAAACACACAAAAAACAACCACAGAGAGGGTAATGAGACCGCCATTGATCAGAAATTCGTCCAACGACAGCTTACTATTTAGATTGTAAAATACAATGTTGGCTATTATGGTTGTTACAACAAGAAGAAGTGAGAGTTTAAGTTCCCATAACACGAGCATTCCGACACCAATAAACAAAACCATATAGGCAAAAGCGTGTTTCTGAAAATTGGCTATGTCCATCACACTCCACATGTAGGCGTTTTGTATTGAAATCCCTAAAACAAGTATAAACATGCATGTGTAAATGTTTATGCCCAACACATGTCTGAATAAAAGAATAAGGGCGCTTACCGAAGAAACAACGAGCCTGAATATCAAAAAGGGAGTCAGGTATTCTTTAATAATAAAGTAATCACTGATAAACCAGACAATATTTAAAATGAGACCGACCCAACTGGCGATAACATGAAATTTTTCAGTTGACTTATCAAATTCCGCCCTTACAATATTATTTGGAATTGAAGTTTCTTCCATGTGTTTAGAAAGTTATTTTTTTGTTTGGTTTTTTGTCACAAAATTCAATTTCCACAGGTTGGGATTCATGTCTGTAATATACGAATAAAGAAAGAGTTCGGATTCCTCAGATTAATGTAATACATCACAGAAGGTATAACCATTTCACAGCGTCATCTATGCTTGGAAATAGCTTGTAAGGTAGTTTGGGTTTATTTACTTTCAGGTAAAAATTTGCTATAATGCGATAGCCCAGGCTTTCTGCGATAATCGCATATGCTGAAATCGGCGACTCTTTGGCGGAAATTCCCGCGTTTTCCCTTGCCTCTTTGGTAAGTGAGAATCCTTCATCGGCGGAAAAAATAAAAGGAGCTTTTTTACCTTCAGTTAATTCAAAGAAAAGGGCCCGCATATTCACCTGAAGTTCGACGTCGAGTGTGGTGTTTTTTTTATAATGTACGTGAATTATGCCATCACTCCTTTGTTGAATGAGGGCTTCGGGTATTTCTATCCGTTTAATAATAGATATGCGTGCAGTAGAATTCAATTGAAAGTCTCGGTTCACTAGGTCTGTAAAATGCCGACATTGTAGGGTTTTAATATAGGTGCATGATCGGCCATTTCGATGCCCATACTGATCACTTTTCGTGTTTCCAACGGATCTATAATAGCATCTATCCAAAGCCGGGAAGCTGCATAATAAGGAGTTGTTTGTTTGTCGTATCTGTCCTTTGTTTTATTGAACAAATCGTTTTCTTTTTCTGGAGTGATGTCTTCACCGTTCGCTTTAAGACTGGCAACTTCAATCTGTACCAATACTCTTGCAGCTTGAGCTCCTCCCATAACAGCAATTTTTGCGGTTGGCCATCCAACGATTAATCGTGGGTCATAAGCTTTTCCGCACATGGCGTAATTAGCGGCACCGTAGCTATTTCCTACAACGATGGTGAACTTAGGTACCACACTGTTTGCCATGGCATTTACAAGTTTTGCACCATCCTTAATAATTCCTCCTTGCTCGCTTCGGGAGCCTACCATAAAACCGGTGGCATCCTGAATAAACACAAGTGGAATTTTTTTCTGGTTACAATTCATTATGAATCTGGCAGCTTTGTCAGCGCTATCGCTATAAATTACTCCACCAAACTGCATTTCATTGCTGCCTCCGGGTTTTTTACCCTTCACTATTTTGCGTTGATTTGCAACTATTCCAACCGCCCAGCCATCAATACGAGCATAGGTACATATTATACTCTGTCCGTAAAGTTCCTTGTATTCTTCGTGTTCGCCATTATCAACAAGTCGTTCAATAATCGCATGCATATCGTACTGCTTATCACGCGAGTCAGGGATAATTCCATAAATTTCTTTTTCATCCTTTTTAGGCGGCAGAGAAGGAGCTCTGTTGAAGCCGGCTTTATCGTAGTCGCCCACTTTACTCATTATATTACGAATGCGCGTCAGACAATCCATATCATCTTTGCACTTGTAGTCGGTAACACCGCTTATTTCACAATGGGTGGCTGCACCGCCCAGAGTTTCATTATCAATGTGTTCACCAATAGCAGCTCTTACAAGGTAACTACCGGCAAGGAAAATAGAACCTGTTTTGTCTACAATCATAGCTTCGTCACTCATGATTGGAAGATAAGCCCCACCTGCAACACAACTCCCCATAACGGCTGCAATTTGAAGAATTCCCATGCTACTCATAACAGCGTTGTTGCGGAAAATCCTTCCAAAATGTTCTTTGTCCGGGAAAATTTCGTCCTGTAGCGGGAGGTACACTCCCGCGCTATCAACGAGATAAATGATAGGTAGGCGATTTTCCATTGCTATTTCCTGTGCCCTCAGATTTTTCTTACCGGTAATGGGAAACCAGGCTCCTGCCTTAACAGTAGCATCGTTGGCTACAACTATGCACTGTTTACCACTTACGTAACCAATAATAATAACCACCCCGCCACCCGGGCAACCTCCGTGCTCAGGATACATTTCGTAACCGGCAAAAGCTCCCATCTCAAAACGGGGCGTATCTTTATCCAGGAGAAAATCAATACGTTCCCGCGCTGACATTTTTCCTTGTTCTTTTAATTTTTCAATCCGGTTTTTGCCACCTCCGAGGTAAATTTTTTGTAAGCGTTGCTCCATCTGACTGATGAGCAAACGCATTGTATCTTCGTTTTTATTAAACTCTATATCCATCTGAAATTCGCACTAGTATTCATTTATAAATGTATCTAAATTATTGTTGTGTAAAAAGTAAATGGTATTAAACCTTTATCATTTTAAGGTATTTAACTGTGTTTTCGAGGTAGTTAATTAGCTGGTAAGGTTCAGTTTTGGTAATGATCAGATCTGCAAGATTAAAATTCGATTCTTTTCCACATCGCAACAATGCGTTTAGTGAGAAAGAAATTGCCGCTGCAAAAATATTGGAATCTTCGCAGGTATTAATAATTACGTCAAAATGCTTATCCTTTAAAGTCTCTTCTGCTCTCGAATTTGGGAGACTTAACAACGATCTTTCTTTTCGTGTGAAGCAGTGCCAATCGCTGTAAGTTTTTTCTTTTGAACGAGATTCAATAAAATAAACTTCCACGTGTTTTTGCGTACCGTCCACGAATTTATCCAGGGCACTTTTACTGATATCGTTTCTTTGATCAATAATGAGTGCTATTTTGTTGATTTTTTCCCAGGGTAAAAATGCTTTTTTAACCGAAAGGTTTTGCCTTTCGATTTTTGATTTCAGAATTATTTTACCAAGAAAATTAAACATGGTTTAATCAAAAAAGTGTTTTTATAAGTTCTATGAATTTTTGTTCTGTAGTAGCAAGGTTTTCGACACTTTTTCCTCCGGCAGCGTTAATATGACCACCTCCGTTAAAATAATTTCTTGCAAATTTATTCATGTCAATTTTACCCTTACTTCTAAACGAAATTTTCACATAGTCTTCTGTTTCGTTAAATAACGCACATACCTTTATGCCTTTAATCGAGAATGGGTAATTAACGAGACCTTCAATGTCGCCTTTCTGGTAATTAAACCGTTCGAGTTCTTTTTCACTCAGAGTAAAATAAGCAACAGGAAAACCGTGTACGAGTTTAAGTTTTTCGTTTAAAGCGTACCCAAGTAATTTTAATCGGTCCAGACTGTAATTGTCATAAACCGCACCGTGAATATCGCTCGGTATAATACCCGTTTTAATAAGTTCTGCAAGGATCAAATGGGTGTGGGAGTTCACACTCGGATATCTGAAAGATCCGGTATCTGTCATCAATCCGGTATAAAGACAGGCTGCGATCTTTTTATCGATAAGTTTTTTGCCCCCTAAACCAACTATGAAATCAAAAATAAGCTCACAGGTGCTGCAGGCCTTCACATCGTGAAAGTAATAATCCGGATAATCGTCGGGTTGCTGGTGGTGGTCGATGAGTACTTTTTTCGCCTGTGTCTTTTCAAGTACATTTCCCAACTTTTCCAGGCGTTTATAAGAGTTAAAATCCAGCGTAAAAATAACTTCTGCTTCGGTCAGCAGTTTTGTGCCTTTTTTCTCGTTTAACTGAAAATTTACTACTTGTTTATGGCCCGGAAGCCAATGTAAAAAGTCAGGGTAGGCATTGGGGACAATAACGCTGGCTTTTTTACCCAGTTTTAACAAAAAGAGATACAGCCCAAGACTACTCCCCATAGCATCGCCATCGGGGCTCCAATGAGTTACAATGGCTATTTTTTGGCTGTTTTTGAGTAGTTTTTTGAATTTTTCGAAGCTGTCTTTCCGCATAAATAGGTATAAACCGTAAAGTTAGAGTTTTAGGGGTTAATAAATCGCAAAAATTCTTTAAAATATTTTCTTTCAATACAATAAAATCCCTATATTTGCCCCTCTAAATTTAATAAACAAACAAAAATGTTAGTAGTTCAGATAAAAGAAGGCGATAATATCGAAAAGGCGCTTAAAAAGTACAAAAAGAAATTTGAAAAAACCGGTGTTGTAAAACAGCTGCGTGATCGTTCAAAATTCACTAAACCTTCTGTACGTCGTCGTGAAGAGATCATTAAAGCCACTTACAAACAAAAATTACAGATCGGTGCGATAGAAAAATAGGACTTTTTCTATTTTTTAAGATATTTTAATTGCAATCCTAATTTGAAATGTATAATTTCGATTAGGATTTTTTATTTAATATGGTTGAAGGGGCAGTTACCGGTTTTTTATCCTACTTGAATCTACAAAAGAGATTTAGCCCTTTAACTGCGAAAAATTACGAAATAGACCTTCGCCAATTCTTTCTCTTTCTAGATCAGGAAATCCGCGAATACACCCTTACCACGATATCTTTTCAGCACATTAGGGGATTTATAGCTTCATTAATAGACAAAGGTTTGTCTCCCGTAAGCGTCAATAGAAAAATCAGCGCTTTAAAGTCTTTTTTTAAATACCTGCTTAAAAACCAGGTGATTGAAACTAACCCCACTCAAAAAATTCAGGGGCCGAAAACACCTAAACGTTTACCTGTTTTTGTGGACGAAAGCC